>NZ_JBICII010000016.1:0-121708 GCF_043101865.1 Pseudomonas sp. zjy_15 | reverse complement strand
ATGCAGGTAGGGGTTTTGTCTTTATGGGCCAAAAAATCTGGCCTTGCTCGAATCCCGGGAGCAGGCAGCTTCGTAGATGGCACCGGCGTTACCGGTGTTCGCGGGTAAACCCGCTCCTACAAATCATGAAATGTGCGTCATTTATACCTGAAGCATGACAGCGTAGTGCTACGCTCGCGGAAATACTCAGCACGGATACTTACCATGGAAATGAACTGGCATCAGGCCCTGCAAGAGAGCCTAAGCTGGCTGGCAATTGCCTCGTTCATCACCCTTGTCAGCTTCACTGCAGCCGCGACTCTGGCTGTGCGTTGTACACGCTGGGGCAGCCAGTTCTGGCAGCTTGCGGGACCCTATTTCAGTTTCAGGCGCAGTTGGCGGCCGTTGCTGGTATTCGCCCTGCTGCTGGTCCTGACGCTGTTTTCGGTTCGCCTCAACGTGCTGTTCTCGTTTTGGTACAACGGCTTCTACAGCGCCTTGCAGGGCCTTGACCAGACGGCGTTCTGGTACCTGCTCGGCGTTTTCGCGGTGCTGGCCACCATCCATGTGCTGCGCTCGCTGTTCACCTTCTATGTCAGTCAGGCGTTCAGTATCAAGTGGCGGGTCTGGCTGACCGAGCGCCTGACCCACGACTGGATGCAGGGCGATGCCTATTACCGTGGCCAGTTCCTTGCCGAGCCAGTGGACAACCCTGACCAGCGTATCGAACTGGACGTCAACGCTTTCGTCACCAACTCGGTCACCCTTGCCTTGGGCGCAGTCAGTGCGCTGGTTTCACTGGTGGCGTTCACCGGCATCCTCTGGGGGCTGTCGGCACCGTTGACGGTGGCCGGCGTGGAGATCCCTCGGGCGATGGTGTTTGCCGTGTACCTGTATGTCATCGCCGCCACCTGGGTCGCCTTCCGCCTCGGGCGCCCGCTGATCCGGCTTAACTTCCTCAACGAGAAACTCACCGCCAACTTCCGTTACACGTTGATGCGTCTGCGTGAGAACGCCGAGAACATTGCCTTCTACCAAGGTTCGCAAGTCGAGCGGGGCACGTTGCTGGGCCGCTTTGCTTCCTTGATCGTGAATGTCTGGGCATTGGTGTACCGGAACCTGAAGCTCAGTGGCTTCAACCTGGGTGTCAGTCAGGTTGCCGTTGTGTTTCCGTTCATTCTTCAGGCGCCGCGCTTCTTCAGTGGGGCGATCAAGCTGGGCGATGTCATGCAAACTTCCCAGGCCTTTGGGCAGGTGCAGGATTCTCTGTCGTTCTTCCGTGAGTCGTACGATGCGTTTGCGCAGTACCGTGCAACCCTTGACCGTCTCACCGGCTTTCTGGATGCCAACCAGCAGGCAAGTGCGTTGCCGCGCGTCGCTACCGAAGACCAGGCGCATGCGCTGCAGATCGCGGGCTTGCAGGTGCTACGCCCGGATGGGCATGCCCTTATCGCCGACCTGGACCTGAGCCTGCACGCCGGTCAGGCGTTGTTGATCAAAGGGCCGTCAGGCAGTGGTAAAACCACGCTGCTGCGTGCCCTGGCGGGCCTTTGGCCGTATGCCGAAGGCAAGGTCAGGCGGCCTACGGGCCATCAGGCATTGTTCCTGTCGCAACGCCCGTACCTGCCGCTGGGTGACTTGCGTACCGTCATTGCCTACCCGGCAGCCAGCAACCCCAAGGATGAACTGCTCATGCAGCAGGCATTGCGCCAAGTCAACCTGGCCCACCTCGCCGAGCGTCTGGACGTCAGCTGCGACTGGTCACACATCCTCTCGGTGGGCGAGCAGCAGCGCCTGGCGTTCGCCCGGGTGCTGTTCAACCGGCCACAGGTGGTGTTCCTCGACGAGTCCACCTCGGCGATGGATGAAGGGCTCGAGCATGCCTTGTATGCGTTGCTGCGTTCGGAAATGCCGAGTGCATTGCTGGTCAGTGTCGGCCACCGCAGCACGCTGGCGGCGTTCCATACCCACCGGCTTGAGGTGGATGGGCATGGCGGTTGGTCGTTGCTGGAGCAGGAGGCTGCGCTGGCCTAGTTCGGCTTGAGTTCCGGGAGCCCCTCACCAGAGCAGCGCATCTCGTGCCTAGCACTGTCATGTGTGAGGGGGCGGTCGAGCATCACGATGTTTTTCAATAATTCCAGAATCCTGCAACCCAGCGGAACCCTTCACCGTCGACCGCTACCCGCCCTACAGAAGGGAAGGGCAAGTGTGTCGCGACGAACAGCTCGCCACTGGTTGCGGCATCGTGTAGCAGCGCCATCCTCACCCGCACTGATTCCTCAGGGTCGTGTTCGAAGCCGTTGTGCCAATCCGGGTGATCAAAGGCTACCGGGAACAATGCGTCGCCGGCGAAGGTCAGCTGCTCTTCGTTCGAGTTGATGTACACCACGCAGTGCCCCGGTGTATGACCGCCGGTAAGGCTGGCGACGACACCGGGGGCCACTTCATGGTGCAGCTCAAAGGTGCGGATCCTGTCGCCGTAGGCTTGCATGAACGCTTTTGCCGTGGACCGCAGTACATCTGGTACCGGTTGAGGCATGTCCGTTTGCGAAAAGTCCGGTGCAGCCCAGAAGTCTACTTCTGTCGCGGTGACATGGATCTTCACGTCCGCACGCAAGCGGTTCTTCACCTCCTCCACCAGCAGGCCGCCGATGTGATCCATGTGCATGTGGGTGATGATGATATCGGTGATCGACTCCAGCGCGATGCCGGCCGCCGCCAGCCGCTTCGGGAACAGTCCGGCCCGCGGGAACCCAGGGAACTGCCCACCCAGCCCGGCATCCACCAGGATGACCTGCTCGCCGCTGCGCACCAGCAATACATTCAGCGCCCAGTCGAAGGTTTCCGGCCCCAGGAACATGTCCTTGAACCAGGCCGCGCGGGCGGCTGGGTCGGCGTTGGTCGACATGGTTTCGGTGGGCAGGGGCAGTACACCGTCACTCACCACCAGCACCTCGATGTCACCGACTTTCACGGCATAGCGCGAGGGCACCAGTTCTTCGGTCTCGGTCGGGACGACATTGTTCATTGGCATTGTCATGGTCGTTCTCCTGCTGGATGGGAAGGTCGTGCGGGGCTCAAGCCACTGGAATCGACGGGTCGGCGGAAGCCAGGGCGGTAGCGCGCTCGGCTGCCGGCGGGTAGATCCACACGGTGTTGATCTGGGTCTTGAGCTCCTTGGCTTCGCCTTTCACCAGTTTCAACTGGCGGTCCCAGCCCTCGCTGTATACGGCGCCCCAGGCGCCTAGGTCCAGGCAGGTCACGTACTTGGGCTGACGGTAAGTCGTGGGTGCCACCCCCAGCAGATCGGCGGCTGCGTTATTGCCGGCATGGCGACCGAGGCTGATGGCATGCTGGCAGGACATCACCGCGAAATTGCCGATCTCGTCAGTGGCTGCATAAGCCACATCGCCTGCAGCAAAGACATGGTCCAGGCCGTGCACCTTGAGGTTGCCGTCCACATGCAGGCGCCCCTGGTGGTCACGGGTACCGGTCAGTTGTTCGGTCAGCGGGCTGGCGCGCATGCCGGCGGTCCAGACCACGGTCTGGCTTTCGATATGTCGGCCATCAGCCAGCGTTACGCCATTGGCATCCACCGCGGTTACGGTGGCCCCGACAATCCATTCGATACCCAGTTCATCCGAGGCTTCAATGATCGAAGGTCTGATACCCTCACCCAGGGCGGCCCCGATGCGCTCGCCACGGTCGACAAGGACCACCCGGATCTCCGCGTCTTCGCCCAGAGCCGCACGCAGGCGTGCAGGCATCTCGGTAGCGGTTTCGATACCGGTGAAGCCGCCGCCGGATATCACCACGGTATTGCGGGCGCTGCTTGCGGGGCGTTTGCCCAGCGCCATCAGGTGCTGCTCCAGGCGCGCTGCTGATTCGATCTGATCGACGTCGAAGCTATATTGGCTCAGGCCAGGCACGGGTGGGCGGGCCAGCAGGCTGCCACTTGCCAGAATCAGGCGGTCGTAGGCCAATTGCGCCTGTTGGCCGGCTTCGTCGCGATAGCTGACGCGGCGGGCCAGCTCGTCGATGCTTTCGGCGCAGCCCTTGATGAAGCGTACGTCGACAGCATCGAAGAGCGCCTGGAGCGGGGCGAACATGCTATGCACGTCGGCCTCATAGAAACGCGGGCGGATACGCAGTTCAGCCTGTGGCGCCAGCACGGTGATTTGCACGTCTTGCCGACCATGCATGTCGAGCAGGCGCGCGGCGCTCAGGGCGCTCCACAATCCGGCGAATCCTGCGCCAATAACCAGAAGTTGCTGTTTCATGATCGTGCTCCTGTGTTGAACGGGTAAGGGTTCTTAACTTCGGCCCTGGCGGGACGCTGTAGGTCGATGTTATGCAGGGGCAGGGACGCGCACACTTCTCCATGGGTGTGCAGTGGATTACGCATGGGGCGTAAGCAGCTATACGATCGTATCGAAGGGACTGTTCAGTGGTGCAGGGCGGTCTCGATGCAGTCCAGCAGTTGCTGGGCTTCGAATGGTTTTGGCAGACAGCTGACTACGCCTGCCATGCCCGGGGTGATGCGTGAGCGTTGGCCCGGGTGGGCGCTGATGAAGATCACCGGAATGTCGAACCCACGTACCTGTAGTTGCGTCAACAGCTCGACGCCACACATGCCGGGCATCTGGATGTCGGAGATCAGGCAGCCTGCCTGGCCCGGGCCATCAGAGGCAAGGAAATCAATGCCGCTGGCAAAGGTGCGGGTACGGTAGCCGGTGGCGCGCAACAGGCCGTCGAGCGCATCGCGCAGGGACTCGTCGTCGTCGACAACGGCAATCAGAGTTGCGGTGGGCTGCTTCATGCGCGGTCTGCTCCTGGCGGCCTGTGCCATTGTTTCAAGATACCCGGTCGCGCAAGTGGCAGAAGTATACCTAGGTATAGCTGGGCTATACCTGCGTCTGGTATTGCCGGTTTCCGGTGGCCAAACCTGTGAACCTTGCCCAACAATAGGCTAGATTTTCAACCTGCCAACAGCACGCGGCGTCACGGCTGAAGGAGCGCAAATGGCCTTACAGAGCACACACGGCCCGAATGAGCCGGTGGTGTATATCGTTGATGACGACGAGTCCATGCGCCTGGCACTCGACGGGTTGTTCCGTTCGGTGGGCTTGCAGGTGCAAAGCTTTGCTTCCACCCAGGAATTTGTTGCCTTCCCCCGCAAGGCTGTGCCCGGTTGCCTGGTGCTCGATGTGCGTCTGCGTGGCGAAAGTGGCCTGGCGTTCCAGGCACAGATGGAGCAGGGAGGGGTGCACATTCCGGTGGTATTCATCACAGGGCATGGTGATATCGCCATGTCGGTCAAAGCGATGAAGGCTGGCGCGGTAGACTTTCTGACCAAACCGTTCCGTGACCAGGACATGCTCGACGCGGTGGCCAGTGCCCTGGCTCGCGACCGCGAGCGTCTGGCAGGTGAACAGGCCGGCGGGGCATTGCGCAGCGCTTTCCAGACGCTAACGTCCAGGGAGCGGCAGGTGCTGGCCTTCGTTATCGCCGGCCTGATGAACAAGCAGATCGCTGCTGAGTTGAACCTCAGCGAGGTCACCGTGAAAGTGCATCGTGGGCAGATGATGAAGAAACTCGGCGCTCGCTCGGTCGCCGACTTGGTGCGCATGGCCGAGGCGCTGGGTGTCGAGCCGTTGCGTCGCATGGTCTGACACAGCTCGCATTGTTCCAACTTGACGAAGGGGCCCGGACCCATGCCAGGTAGACAGCAAGTCCTGTGGAACGATGGTGATCGCCTGTTTTGCCGGCTACGGCGCCCGGACGGCACCCGCGTGCTGCTGATGCAGCCGGCCAATGAGCAGCCTACGCCCGCCACCGTCGACCGCTTGGCACATGAGTATGGTCTACGCGATGAGCTTGAGGATAGCTGGGCGCTGCAGCCCCAGGCCTTGGAGCGCTTCAATGGCAAGCCGCGCCTGGTGCTGAGCGACCCGGGCGGCCAACCGTTGTCGGCCTTGCTGATGTCACCGCTGGACATCGAAACCTGCCTTGAGCTGGCTGTGGCAATTAGCGTTGCCTTGGGCCGCCTGCACTTGGCCGGGTTGGTGCATAAGGACCTCAAACCCCACCACATCCTGGTCGACTGCGACGATGGCAAGGTCCGCCTTACCGGTTTCGGCCTGGCGTCACGCTTGCCCCGCGAGCGGCAAGCGCCCGAACCGCCGGAGACCATCGCCGGTACCTTGGCATACATGGCGCCTGAGCAGACAGGACGGATGAACCGCTCCGTAGACTCACGCAGTGACCTCTACGCGCTGGGGGTGGGCCTGTACCAGATGCTCACTGGTTCGCTGCCCTTCAATGCCACAGAACCTATGGAGTGGGTGCACTGCCACATTGCTCGCAAACCACTGCCACCCAGCGAGCGCGTTGCCACCGTGCCGCCGCTGCTGTCCCGACTGGTGATGAAACTCCTGGCCAAGACCGCTGAAGATCGCTACCAGAGTGCTGCCGGCCTTGAGCAAGACCTGCGCCGGTGCCTTGCCGAGTGGCGACAAAACCGGAGCATCAAGGCCTTCAGCCTGGATGAACAAGGCGCCCCCGACCGCCTGTTGATCCCGGAAAAGCTATACGGTCGCGAACGCGAAGTGCAGATTCTCGAAGATGCCTTCGCTCGCATGGTGCGCAGCAGCGTGCCGGAGCTGGTGCTGGTCTCCGGTTATTCGGGGATCGGCAAATCCTCGGTGGTCAATGAGTTGCACAAGGTACTGGTACCACCGCGAGGACTGTTCGCAAGTGGCAAGTTCGACCAGTACAAGCGCGATATCCCGTATTCCACCCTGGTGCAGGCGTTTCAGGGGCTGGTGCGCACGTTGCTTGGGAAAAGCAGCGAGGTGCTGGCCGGATGGCGTACGGCATTGCTGGCGGCGTGTGGGCCCCACGCACGGCTGATGACCGACCTGATTCCGGAGCTGCGGCTGATCATCGGCGAGCCTGCGCCAGTGCCGGTGCTTGATCCGCAGCAGGCGCAACGGCGGTTTTTGCTGGTATTGCGACGCTTCATCTCGGTGTTTGCCCGCGCCGAGCACCCGCTGGCGCTTTTTCTGGACGACCTGCAGTGGCTGGACGCGGCGACCCTCGACCTGCTCGAAGACCTGCTTACGCACCCGGAACTGCGCTATCTGATGGTGGTGGGCGCCTACCGCGACAACGAGGTGGATGCCCACCACCCATTGACCGCCAGGCTCCAGGCGATTCGCCAGGCAGGCGCCCCTGTGCATGAGGTTCGCCTTGCGCCCCTGGCACGCCCGCATATCGAACAGCTGATCGCCGAGTCACTGCACTGCCCGGCCCCGAGCGTGATGGGCCTGGCCCAGCTGGTGCAGGACAAGACTGCCGGCAACCCGTTTTTTGTCATCCAGTTTCTCCAGGCGCTGGCCGAGGAGTCGCTCCTGGCCTACGACCACGCAGCCCGGCGCTGGCGTTGGGATTCGCAGCGTATCCATGCCAAGGGTTACACCGACAATGTCGTCGACCTGATGGTTGGCAAGCTCGCCCGACTGCCGTTGGCAACCCGTCAGGCACTTCAGCACCTGGCCTGTCTGGGGAACGTGGCGCATACGCAGACGCTTGCCCTGGTGCTCGATCTGCCGATGGAGCGTGTACAGGCGGTTTTATGGGCGGCAATCCGGCTGGAGCTGGTCGCCCACCATGACGGCACCTGCGCGTTCGTTCATGACCGCATCCATGAAGCCGCCTACTCGCTGATCGCCGAACAAGACCGCGCTGCCATGCACCTGCGTATCGGTCGCCTGCTGGCCAACCAAGTGCCGGCCCAGCACCGCGAGGAAGCCATTTTCGAGATCGTCGGGCAGCTCAACCGCGGTGCGACGCTGATCGATGCCCCTGGCGAACGCAAGCAGTTGGCCGAACTCAACCTGCTTGCCGGGCGCCGGGCCAAGGCCGCATCGGCCTACGGATCGGCCTTGGCCTACCTGAGCGTGGGCGAGCAATTACTGGAGGGGCCGTGTGCCGCTTATCCGCATGAATTGAGCTTTGCCCTGGCGCTGAACCGGGCTGAATGCGAGTTTCTCACCGGCCAGCTCGGGTGCGCGGACGCGCGCCTGATCGGCCTGGCTCGGCGCGCCAGGACCACAGCCGAAGGCGTTGCGGTAGCGTGCTTGCATATGGATGTTTGCCTGATGCTCGACCGCAGCGATCGCGCGGTGGCGGTTTGCCTCGCCTGGCTGCGGCAGGTGGGCATCCACTGGGTCGCGCGGCCGAGCGATGACGAGGTACGTGGTGAATATGACCAGATCGCGTTGCGGGTAGGCGCGCGTAGCATCGAGCAGTTGATTGACCTGCCGCTGATGGAGGACGCGACCTCCCTGGCCACCCTGGATGTCTTGTGCAAGCTGTTCGCCCCGGCTGTGCAAACCAATGCCAACCTGGCCTGCCTGACCATATGCAAGGCTGTAAGTTTGAGCCTCGAGCATGGCAACTGTGATGCTTCGTGCATGCTCTACGCCAATATCGGGCGGGTGTCCCGGCGCTATGGCGACTACCAGACCGGTTACCGATTCGGGCGTCTTGCTTGCGAGCTGGTCGAGCGGCGCGGCCTGCAACGCTTTGAAGCCAGTACTTTCCTGTGTTTCTCGATGTTCGTGGTGCGCTGGACGCGGCCGGTCAGCGAGTGTCGCGAGTTGCTGCGCCGGGCCTTCGTCGCGGCCAACCGGGTTGGTGACCTGCCGTATGCCGCTTATGTAGGCAATGGGCTGATATCCGATCAGTTGTTCACTGGTGAACCGCTGGGCAGCATGCAACCGGAGGCCGAGCAAGGATTGGCCTACGCAGAAAAAGTGCATTTCGGGCTGGTGATCGACTTCATGAACACGCAGCTGGCGCTGATCCGCACGCTGCGCGGGCAAACGCCGGTGTTTGGAAGTCTGAACGACGAGCACTTCAATGAAGCGCGCTTCGAGCAGCACCTGGACGCTGCTCCGGACCTTGCCTTGGCGGCCGGCAAATACTGGGTGCGCAAACTGCAGGCGCGCTACCTGGCAGGCGACTATGCGGCGGCCGAAGCCTGTGCGGCGCGGGCCAAGGCGCTTAAATGGGTGATCACCTCGTTTTTCGAGGAGGCGGAGTACCACTTCTTTGCCGCACTGACGCTGGCGGCCGGGCAGAGCGTTGATGATGTCACGTTGCAGGCGTTGGCCGAGCACCATCACGAGCTGCAGACCTGGGCCCGGCAGTGCGCAGAAACCTTCGCCAGTCGGCAGGTGCTGCTGGAGGCCGAAATCGCGCGCTTGCAGGGGCACGTGGTCGACGCCGAGCACCTCTATGAGCAGGCCATCCAGCTCGCGCGTGACAGCGGCTTTGTGCATGTCGAGGCGCTTGCAAACGAATTGGCATCGCGCTTCTACGGCAGCCGCGGGCTTGCCCGGATTGCCCGCGTCTACCTTCGAGATGCGCGTTATGGCTACCTGCGCTGGGGTGCCGATGGCAAGGTGCGCCAGTTGGACAGCCGTCATCGTTATCTGCGCAGCATCGAGCCAGAGCCAGGCCCCACGGTTACCATCGCCACCCCGGTCGAGCACCTGGACCTCGCGACGGTGCTCAAGGTGTCCCGCGCCGTGTCGGGCGAAGTCGATCTGCAGAAACTGATCACCCAAGTGCTGCGCACGGCGATCGAGCAAGCCGGTGCCGAGCGGGGCGTGTTGGTCCGCGCCCGGGGGAGCGAGCCGCATATTGTCGCGCAGGCAAGTGTGGGGCAGGGTGAAGTGATGATTTGCAACGAACCGGTGAGCAGTACGCTGCTGGCCGAGTCCGTGCTTTACCAGGTACTGCGCACCGGGGAAAGTCTGTGCCTGGACGACGCCATGGGTGACGCTGCGTTCATGGCTGACGACTATATCCGCCGATGCTCGGCTCGGTCGCTGCTATGCCTGCCGCTTAGCAATCAGGCGCGACTGGTTGGGGCGCTGTACCTGGAGAACAATCTCAGTGCCGGCGTGTTCGACCCCGCGCGTATCGCGGTGTTGCGGCTGGTCGCGTCACAGGCCGCCATCTCGCTTGAGAACGCCAGGCTGTATCACGAGGTAGCGGAACGGGAGGCCAAGAATCGCCAGGTACAGGCCGAACTGGCGCATGCCAACCGTGTCGCTACCATGGGCCAGTTGGCCGCTTCGATCGCCCATGAAGTCAATCAGCCGATCGCTGCCACGGTCACCAATGCCAATGCCGCCATCCGCTGGTTGAGCGCAAAGCCACCGGCGCTGGATGAAGTAGGCCTGGGGCTGGGACGGATCATCAAGGACGCCAACCGCGCGGCGCAGGTGCTGGGCCGTATTCGTGAGTTGATCCGCAAAGCCCCGCCGCAGAAGCAGGCGGTGGGCGTCAACGCAGTGGTGCTGGAGATGGTCGACTTTACCCGTGGCGAGGCCGTGAGGGCGAGGGCACAGGTGCATACCGCCCTTGCCGAGGGCTTGCCGCAGGTGCTGATCGACCGCGTGGAGTTGCAGCAGGTACTGCTGAACCTGATCCTCAACGCGCTGGAGGCGATGCTGGAGGTTGAAGGTGCCCGTGAGCTGCAAATAAGCACGGCCCTCGACCAGGAGGGGGTGCGGGTAACCGTGGCGGACAGCGGGCCCGGATTCGTAGCGGAAAACGTAGAGCAGGTTTTCGAGCCTTTTTACACCACCAAGGCGACCGGCCTGGGCATGGGGCTGTCGATATGCCGCTCGATCATCGACAGCCACGGCGGCCGCTTCTGGGCCAGCCCCAAGCAGAGTCCTGGCGCCCAGGTGCAGTTCTCCTTGCCGGCGCTTCTGGTTGATTCAGGTCAATAGTTATCAAGCTGTCAGTTGCATGTTTCTTACAGTTCGTATCAGCTAGATGGCAAAGAGAACCTAAGCGTGACGAGCGACTTATCAGCATGCTGATACAGCGACGACCGCTCATGTCCACCTAAGCCCGTTACAGTCGAGCTGTGCGCACAGGGGAGTCTCATTGAAAACGCCAGTGGTCGACGCAGTCGTTGAGCAAACACCAATCCCTGCGCATTCTGTGGCCTGGCACACCCTGCCAGCCGAGCAGGTGACAAACCTGCTCGAGGTCAATGCGCATGTCGGACTGGAGGTTGCCGAGGTTCAAGCCCGTCTTGACCGCGCTGGTTTCAATCGCCTGCCAGAGGCAGCAAGGCGCCCGGCCTGGTTTCGATTCTTGCTGCAATTTCACAACATCCTGATTTACGTGCTTTTAGGATCCGCTGCGATTACCGCGATGCTGCAACATCTGTGGGATACGGTCGTGATCCTGGCGGTGGTAATTGCAAACGCAATCATTGGCTACGTTCAGGAAGGCAAAGCAGAAAAGGCGATGGATGCTATCCGGCAGATGCTGGCACCGCGCGCCGCAGTGATTCGCGCAGGCGAACGCTTGAGTATTGCGGGTGAGGAACTGGTACCGGGCGATATCGTATTGCTGGAGGCGGGAGACAAAGTCCCTGCTGATTTACGCTTGCTGCACGCGAACAGGCTTCACATTCAGGAAGCCATTCTTACCGGTGAATCCGTACCCGTAGAAAAGCATACCCAATCAGTGCCCCTTGACGCAGCCTTGGGTGATCGTACGTGCATGGCGTTCAGCGGTACGCTCGTGACTTGCGGACAGGCAACAGGCGTTGTAGTGGCTACCGCAGCAGCAGCCGAGATCGGGCGTATCAGCTCTCTGCTTGCAGGTGTAGAAACGCTGACCACCCCGCTGGTGCAGCAAATGAACGTGTTTGCCCGCTGGCTGACGATCCTGATTCTGTTAGTTGGCGGCTTATTGCTCGTGTTCGGCCATTATGTCGGGCACTACGCCTTCACCGAAATCTTCATGGTCGTGGTGGGGATGTCGGTAGCGGCGATACCTGAAGGGCTACCTGCCGTTCTTACCATTACGCTGGCCGTCGGAGTTCGGGCAATGGCCCGACGCAACGCTATCGTGCGCCGTCTGCCTACCATCGAAACGCTAGGCTCGGTCTCCGTCATCTGCACTGACAAAACCGGCACACTGACCCGCAACGAAATGATGGTGGCAACGGTCGTCACGAACGATCTGGTCTTCACGGTCGATGGCGCTGGTTATCAGCCTGTGGGAAGCATCAGTCTTGCTGATCGGTCAATTGACCTGTCGTCTCACCCCGCGCTGTCGGACCTGGGACGAGCAGCAGGTCTTTGCAATGATGCCGTACTGCGTCTGCATGACGATGTATGGACGGTGGAAGGTGATCCGATGGAGGGGGCCTTGCTGGCATTCTCCGGAAAAACCGGAATCGATCGAGATGAAGATCGTCGGGCTTGGCCTCGCACTGATGCCATACCGTTTGACGCTAAACACCGCTTCATGGCGACACTGCATCACAACCATGATGGACAAGCTTTTATCTACGTGAAAGGTGCGCCAGAGCAGCTACTGGCCATGTGCACGCATCAGCTTGCAAGCACTCGCGAGACTGAACCGCTCAATGTGGACTACTGGCACGCAAAGGCGAACGCCATTGCTGCCAAGGGGCAGCGTGTATTGGCGTTTGCAGTAAGGCCGGTTCGGACCGAGCACACCGTGTTGGCGTTCGGGGACGTGCAAGGAAAGTTGACGTTGCTGGGCATGGTCGGTCTGATTGATCCACCTAGACCCGAGACGTTAGAGGCGGTTCAGCAATGCCAAAAAGCGGGCATTGCCGTAAAAATGATCACTGGCGATCATGACGGTACCGCCGCCGCTATCGGTCGCCAGATAGGCCTGCAAAATCCCGACAAGGTGCTGACTGGCGTGGACCTGGACGCCATGAACGATGCCGCCCTCAAGGAGGCGGTAAAGGGCATCAACATTTTTGCTCGCACCAGCCCCGAACATAAGCTCAGGTTGGTAATGCTGCTGCAATCGAATGGCATGACAGTGGCCATGACCGGCGATGGCGTTAACGACGCACCGGCGCTAAAGCGTGCCGACGCCGGTATAGCCATGGGTGGAAAAGGCAGTGAGGCCGCCAAGGAGGCCGCAGACCTGGTGTTGGCCGATGACAACTTCGCCTCCATCGTCGCTGCAGTACGCGAAGGCCGAACAGTCTATGACAACATCAAGAAAGTGTTGAGCTGGACGCTGCCTACCAACGCAGGCGAGACCATGACCATCATTGTCGCGCTGCTCCTCGGCATTACGCTGCCGGTGACGCCGATACAGATTCTGTGGATCAACCTGATAACCGCAGTGACCCTCGGCATCGCGCTCGCGTTCGAGCCCACCGAAGAAAACACCATGCTCAGACTGCCCCGTTCACGTAAGGAACCACTCATAAGCGGAGCCCTGGTCTGGCATATGGTGCTTGTTTCCATTCTTTTCCTCTGTGGTGTTTATGGCATTTTTTCGTATGCACTCGACCGTGGCTACTCTGTTGAGTTGGCCCGCACCCTCGCGGTGAACACGTTAGTCGTGATGGAAATATTCCACCTGTTCTTCATTCGTAACCTCTACAGCACATCGCTTACCTGGAAGGGTATTCGCGGCACCAAGGTCGTGTGGATGACCGTCATGGTGATTACCTTCGCTCAGTTCGCCATCACGTATGCGCCACCGCTGCAAAAGGTATTTGCAACGGAGGCAATCCCCTTCCTTGATGGCCTGCTGATCATCGGGGTTGGCGTTGCGCTATTTGCGGTTATCGAGATAGAAAAACAGATTCGAATCCGCTTGTCCGAGTAGAACGGGTTGAATGCTGGCGGCACCCGGAACGACAAGCACCTTCATGACCTGAAAGAGGATTTGGAACATGCACAAAATACTGGTTGCGGTCGATGGTTCCGAGCATTCGGAACGCGCCGTGCGTTACCTTATTGGGCTTATCCAGGAGGGTGGGTTGCTGGGCGGCAATGTTGAGGTACATCTGTTGAATGTACAGCCACTTTTACCCACTCGAATCGCAAATGGCATGAGCGAGGATGAGCGTGATCGCTACTATGGGGATAGAAGTGCCGAGGATTTACGAAAGGCTGACGTGCTTCTGAAGCAAGAAGGGATTGCATTCGCACTCCATACCCTGCAAGGCGATGCAGCCAGTCAAATTGTGGCGTGTGCGCATTTCCTTGGATGTGACAGCATCATCCTGGGTTCGCATGGCAATGGTTTTTTGGCAGGGATTTTTCTGGGTTCTGTCGCGGCAAAGGTGATTCAGCTCTCGGATTTACCCATCACCTTGGTCAAATAAGAGATTGTGAATGGTGAGCCACCTGCGATTTTATCTCGTGATTATCGCTGGGCTTTGACGCTCGATCGGGCTTTTCTCCAGGAACTGCGAAGACCTCGGTCGAAGGCTTGGCGCAAGGGGGTAAAGTGCACCGCGATGGCAGAATCGTAAGTGTGCCACTGGCCTACAAGGTGCGCAGGATAGACTTCGGCGACGGCGAGAAAGGTGCCATGGCTATTCCTTGGGGTGATGTGTCCACCGCTTACCACACCACTGGAATTCCCAATATCGAAGTATTCATTCCGGGCTCACCAAGCATGATCACCAACGCCAAACGCGCTAACTATTCCGGCCGCTGCTGAGATTAGCCAGGGTGCAAAGGTTGATAAAGGCGCGTATCGCCAAAACGCTGAAAGGCCCTGGCATTGATGTAGCCAATAGCGTCGTCGAGGGAGCGGTAGGTACGCACCGGTAGCAAAGGCCCGAAGATTTCTTCGTGCATGACCCGTGCATCGTTACCAGCCCCCACGATCAGCACCGGAGCCAGTGTCCGCGGTCGCTCTGCCGCGCGCTCTGGTGTCACACCAGTCTCGATCACCTTGGCGCCCCTGGTACGGGCGTCTTCGACCAGCGACTGCAACCGCGTGTAGTGCCTGTCGCTGACGATGGAGGTGTAGTCCGGGCTGGTCGGGCCTTGCGGATAACTACGGGCGACAGCCGCGCGGTACTGGGAGATGAACTCATCCAGGTCATCCTCATGGACCAGCGCGTAGTCCGGTGCCACGCAGGTCTGGCCGGCGTTGGCCAGTTTGCCGAAGACGATGCTGTCGAGGGTGTTGCGTCCGGCATGCCCAGGGGCCACGACCACAGGGCTTTTGCCGCCCAGTTCAAGGGTCAGCGGCACAAGGTTGTCACTCGCCGCCCGCATCACCATCCGGCCAACCTGGGTACTGCCGGTGAACAACAGGTGGTCGAAGGGTAAAGCGCTGAAGCTTGCGCCTATCTCAGGGCCGCCGAGTATCACCGCCACCTCTTCGACGGTAAAACTGCCCGCCAGAATGCGCTGAATCAGCTCACTGGTACGTGGCGTCAGTTCGGAGGGCTTGATCATCACCCGATTGCCAGCCGCCAGTGCGGTGGCCAGGGGGATGAAGGTCAACGCTATTGGGTAGTTCCACGGCGCCATGACGCCGATAACGCCTTTGGGCTGGTACTCCACATGCGCGCGGCCAGTGCGGTGAAACGCCGCGACGTGACGACGCTCGGGTTTCATGAAGCGGCGTAGGTGCCGCAACAAGTAATCGATGGACTGGACCACGCCAAGCAGTTCCATGATGTCTGTCTCATGCCTTGAGCGGTTGCCGAAATCGGCGCTGATCGCTTCTTCCACGTCGCGGCGATGGGCAAGCACCGCCGCGCGCAACTTGATCAAGTTGGCTTTGCGTCGCTCAACGCTGGGTGGCCCGTCATTGAGAAACGCACTCCGCTGCTGTTCCAGCATGGTTGCGGCGTCGATATCTGGGATGGATGTTGCGGCGACAGTCATCTTGCACCTCTCAAGGTCATTGCGATGTAGACACTGTAAACTTGATTTCCGCCGATCATAGGAAGACAATGTGTTCACTGTCAACATGAGGGGAGCAGCCGTATGTCATCCGATGAAATTTGCGAAGCAAAGCCCTACCACCATGGCGATTTGCGTCGCACCATCATCGACACTGCTTTGGCCACCCTGAAAGAACAGCGAGGCTGGCAATTCACCCTGCGCGAAATAGCCCGGCGAGCCGAAGTGAGCCACTCGGCTCCATATCGGCATTTTCCGGACAAGGGGGCGCTGCTCCACGAGTTGGCGCTACTGGGCTTCGAGCGATTGAATGCGGCGATGCAAGACGCGATGGGGCCCGCGATGTCAGCACCAGAGCGCTTGCGGGCGATGGCCTACGCCTACCTGGCGTTTGGCGAGGAGAATCCGGATTTGTACCGGTTGATGTTTTCGACACAGGCGGGAGACCCCGCGCAGATCCATGTCGACCCCCGGGCCCAGGCACCGTTCTCCCTGGTGATCGAGGTGCTGGAGCGGGGTCAGGAGGAGGGTACTATTCGCGCCCGTTCTGCCTTGGGACAGGCTACCGCAAGCTGGGCGCACCTTCACGGGTTGACCCTGCTTTCGATCGATAGCCGGTTGGTGCCGGCGAAGGTCGGCGACCATGCCATCGAGGATGCCTTGACGACCTTGCTTGACGGTTTGGTCAGTGATCAGACGACTCGATGACCTGCGACTCTACAGAGAACTGCTCGCCCGTATGAAGGCGATGCTTGGCCCAACCACCTAGGATCAGGTACTCAGGCATGACCAAACGCATCCTGCACGTCGTTACCAACGTTGCCCATTACAGCGACCCAAGTCATCCCACGGGGTTGTGGTTGAGTGAGCTGACGCATGCCTGGCATGTGTTCGCTGGCAGAGGTTACGAACAGCACTTGGTGAGCCCGCAGGGTGGAAAATCCCCACTCGAGCCGCGTTCGCTCAAGTGGCCATTGCTCGATGGCACGGCCAAAGCCTGGTTGAACGACCCGGCGGCAATGGCACGTCTTGGCAACACCTCAAGTCCGCAAGCGTTAGTGTCATCAGACTTCGACGCCATCTATTTCACCGGTGGCCATGCGGTGATGTGGGACTTCCCTGAAGACGAGGGTTTGCAGCGGCTGACCCGCGAGATCTACGAGCAGGGTGGCGTCGTTTCTTCGGTTTGCCATGGGTATTGCGGGCTGCTCAATACTCGGCTGTCTGATGGCCGTCTCCTGGTAGAGGGGCGTCGTCTGACGGGCTATGCCTGGATCGAAGAAGTGCTGGCGGGCGTTGCGAGCAAGGTCCCATACAATGCCGAGCAAGAAATGAAGCGCCGTGGGGCGCGCTACGAGAAAGCACTCTTGCCATTCACTTCCCATGTGGTCGTCGATGGCCGCTTGGTGACAGGCCAGAACCCACAATCTGCCAAAGCAACTGCCGAGCAGGTAGCTGCACTGCTCCAGCGGAAGGCTGCGTGAGATCCCTCGCTTAACGAGAGGCGCGACGTCTTCGCCATAGAGTGGTACGGCTGACACTTCGGTGATTCGGCACAGGCCGCTGTAGGAGCGGGTTCACCCGCGAAAGGGCCAGGCCTGCCGGCAATTTCCACCAGCCGTTCACTGTTGCCGCCGCCACCCCATGCGGGTAAACCCGCTCCTTGCCGGCGACCGCGCACGCCTTTCAGATGTTGAGCAAGACAGTTGCTCTCACAGCGGGGCGGGTAAGCCTCGCGATGCCAAAGATCACGGTTCAGCAAAGTTCAGTTACAAACATGTAAACTTCGTAAATAAGATTTACTCGCATTTGCGATTCTCTATATTTACCAACCCTGTTGGCCGCCAGACTGAGTGTGCGGGGCCGGTGGGCGAGGGCTCCCGGTTTCCGACAGGGATGTGCCTTTTCGCTCATGAATCGCAGGAGATGTACCCATGCAGTGCAGAACTTCACCCAACAGCCTGGCCCTGGCGTTCGTCGCGCTTGCGTCGCCGTCCATGCTGGCGACCGCGGCAGAGTCCGAGGAGCGACGTGCGGGTGAGGTACTGGAAGTGCCCGTCGCCGACAACGCACTGGTGATCCAGGACACCCTGATCACCGCCGAGCGCGAGGCGCGACAGGCCCTGGGCACGTCGATCATCACCGCCGAAGACATCAAACGCCACCCGCCGGCCAATGACCTTTCCGACATCATCCGCCGCGAGCCCGGGGTTAACCTGACCGGCAACAGTGCCAGTGGCGCACGCGGAAACAACCGCCAGATCGACCTGCGCGGCATGGGCCCGGAAAACACGCTGATCCTCATCGACGGCAAGCCATCCAGCGCGCGCAACGCCGTGCGCTATGGCTGGAACGGTGACCGTGATACTCGGGGTGAAACCAACTGGGTGCCGGCCGAAGCGGTCGAGCGCATCGAGATCTTGCGTGGCCCGGCCGCCGCACGCTACGGCTCCGGCGCCATGGGCGGGGTGGTCAACATCATCACCAAGCGCCCTTCCGACGAGTTGAAAGGCAGCGTCAGCCTGTACACGCAGCTGCCCGAAGACAGCGCAGAAGGCGCCAGCCGCCGAGCCAACTTCAACCTCGGTGGCGGCCTGACCGATAACCTGGGTTTCCGCCTGTACGGTGGCCTGGCCAAGACTGACGCCGACGATCTGGACATCAACGCCGGGCATGCCACCAGCGCCCTGGTAGCGGGGCGGGAGGGGGTGCGCAACAAGGACATCAACGGCCTGCTGAGCTGGAAACTGAACGACGAGCACCGCCTGGAAGCCAGTGCCGGCTACAGCCGTCAGGGCAACATTTTTGCCGGTGATACCATGAACAGCAACGGCGGCGGTGACGTCGACTTCGTCTCCAGCCTCTACGGCCACGAAACCAACGTGATGCAGCGCAGTACTTACGACCTGACCCACCTCGGTGATTTCACCTGGGGTACCAGCAAGACCACGCTGGCCTACGAGTACGTGCGCAACTGGCGCCTGAACGAGGGCCTGGCAGGCCGCACCGAAGGTGCCCCCAACGACGAAGGTGGGGCCATGTCACGTTTGCGCAACACACGTCTGAGCAGTGAAGTGAACCTGCCGTTCGCCATGGGCAGCACAGAACATGTGCTTACCGTGGGTGGCGAGTACCTGTACGAAGCCCTCAACGACCAAGGTTCGTTGCGCCCGCAAAGCTCCGACCCCACCAACAATGACGGCCTTGTCGGCTTCGATCGCAGCAGCTCGAAGATGACCGCACGCAGCTATGCGCTGTTTGTCGAAGACAACATCATCGTTGGCGACACCACCCTTACGCCGGGCCTGCGTTTCGACCACCACGAAACCTTCGGTGACAACTTCAGCCCCAGCCTGAACCTGTCGCACAAGCTGACCGAAGCGCTGTCGGTAAAAGGCGGCATCGCCCGTGCCTACAAGGTTCCGAACCTGTACCAGTCCAACCCCAACTACCTGCTGTACAGCCGCGGTAACGGCTGCAGTGTGCAACAGACCAACAACGGTGGCTGCTACCTGCAGGGCAACGCCGACCTCAAGCCAGAGATCAGCGTCAACAAGGAAATCGGCCTGTTGTACGACCGTGGCACCTGGCGCACCAGTGCCACCTACTTCCGCAACGACTACAAGAACAAGATCATCGGTGATACCGATGTGCTTTACACCATCGGTACCGGCAGCCGCGTGACGCAGTGGGACAACGCCGGCAAAGCGCGGGTGGAAGGTGTCGAAGGCAACTTCTTCATCGAGTTGACTCCGACCCTGGACTGGAACACCAACCTGACCTGGATGCTCGACAACGATAATCGTGAAACGGGTGAGCCGCTCTCGGTGATCCCGGAATACACCGTCAACACCAGCCTCGACTGGCGCGCCACCGAGCAGCTGTCATTCCAGCTGGCAGGTACCTACTTCGGCAAGCAGAAATCACCGACCTACAACTACCGCACCCAGCAGGACTACGACAAGACCGCCCAGCAGGACGTCGAGGCCTATGGCCTGGTGGACGTGAGCGCCGGGTACAGGTTCAATGCCAATTACGATGTGCGTGTAGGTGTGAACAACGTGTTCGACAAGCAGATCCTGCGTGGCGGCAATGCCAGCAGCTCGGGGGCAAACACGTATAACCAGCCGGGCAGGGCGGTGTTTGCTGCGCTGAATATCAGCTTCTGATCCCATGGGCCGCCATGCGGCCCAATCGCCGGTAAATCAGGTCGCGGATGGCAGACGTCATTGTTGCAGCCAAAAGCCCCGCATCGTGCTAAACCATGCACCCCAGCCCGCTGCGAGAAATGCCTGGTGAAAGCCGTCCGCCTGACCCTGATCTGCCATGCCCTGACCCAGGCCCAGAAGACCGGGCGCCTGCACCATTCTGACGATGGCATCCTGCCGCTAGAGCAAGAGTCAGGCGCCGACCGTTCAGGCGCGCAGTTACTGAGTGCGCCAGAGCGGCGGGCCTGCGAGACGGCGGCGTGGTTAACGGGGGCGGTACAGATCGAGCCGGGATTGGCCGATTGTGATCTCGGGCGTTGGCAGGGTTTGTCGCTGAAGCAGCTGCAAGCCGAGCAACCGCAGGCGTTGGCAGAATGGCTGCAGGATCCGGCCAGTGCCGTGCATGGTGGCGAGTCGTTCGCTGCGCTATGCCAGCGCCTGGCCGCCTGGCTGGCGGCCTTCGACAGGCCGGGTGACTGGCTGGCGGTGACTCACCCGATGGTCATACGCGCCATGCTGGTAGAGGTGCTCGGGTGTCCGATGAGTGCCGGGCAGCGTATCGACGTGCTGCCCTTGTCACGCCTGGAACTGAGCTTTACGGGGCAGTGGCGGTTGCGCCTGGGCTAAGGCTCAGAACGCCAGCTTGTAACCGATCAGCAGCAGCATGGCTGCCAGGCAAGGGCGCAGCACGCGGTCGGAGATTCGCCCGGTGAGGTGGCTACCCAGATAGATGCCTGGCAGCGAGCCCAGCAGCAAGTAGCCCAGCAGCGACCAATCCATGTTGCCCATGCCGGCGTGGCCCAGGCCTGCGACCAAGGTCAGTGGCACGGCGTGGGCAATTTCGGTACCGACCAGGCGACGGGTGACCAGGAACGGGTACAGCAGGAACAGCGCCACCGTACCCAGGGCGCCGGCCCCGATGGAGGTGAGGGTGACCATTACCCCAAGCACAACGCCGGTCAGCACTGTGAGGGTGTTCAGGCTGCGGTCGCTGAGGTGGTAGTGATCACCGGCATGGCGGCTGGCGAAGGCCTGCAGGCGCGATTTGAACAGGATGGCCAGCGCGGTCAGGATCAGCACCACCGCCAGGCCTTGCTTGATGATGGCGTTGAGCGCCGAGGTGTCGGCGTGCAGGGTGCTGAGGAACCACAGGGTCAGCGCCGCTGCGGGCACGCTGCCCATGCTGAGCAGGCCGGTGATCTTCCAGTCGATGTTCTTGTTGCGTGCGTGGACCCAGACGCCACTGGCCTTGGTGATGGCTGCATACAGCAGGTCGGTGCCGACAGCGGTCGCTGGGTGGATGCCGAACCATAACAGGATCGGGGTCATCAGCGAGCCGCCACCGACGCCGGTCATACCGACGATGAAGCCCACGAACAGGCCAGCAATGGTGAAACCGAAAGAACCTACATCCATACGCTACTCGACTGCCCAACTTTGCCCGTTATCGGATGCCAGTCAGCATATAGATTTTTTTATAGCCAAATAGACTTGTTCGTTATTAGGTTATAACCGCGCATGCCTGGCAGGCGCACCCGATCAACGATCGGTCATCACCACCATGACATGGGCATCGCCACCGTCATCGCTTTCCGACAGGTAGATGTGCCCCACCTGGCTGTCGAAATACGCCGTCTCCTGCGGTCCGATGCTTACCGCTTCTCCGGTCTCGAACTCGATGCGCACGCGTCCGCTCAGCACCAGAGCGAACTCTTGCCCGGGGTGGCGGATAAAATCGTCGAACTGGCCGCGCTCGCGGGCAATGATGCGGGCATAGGCCGGTGTCATGCGCCGCCCGGGGAAGTCCCCGGCAATCGGGTAGTAGTCATAGGTGCCGGTCGAATAGCCCGCCGCAGCTGGCAGTGAATCGACCACCACGGTCACCGGCACAGGCGCACTGACCGTTCCACTGGCGCGAAACAGCTGGGCAATATCGACATTCAGCGCCCGCGCAGCAGCGGCGAGTTTTTCATAGCTGACCGACACCTGCGCCAGTTCCATCTTCGACAACGTGGACAGCGGCACGCCACTGGCCTCGGACAATTGCTTGAGGGTCATCTGGCGCGCCTTGCGCACCTGGCGCAGGCGCTGGCCCACTACTGCACGGTCAAGCTGGGGTAGAGCTGAGGGCATTCAGGGATCTCGGCATGCGGCGTTGGTCGGGCATCTTACCTTGGACACTTGCGCATTTCTAAATTCTCATATATTAGAATTCTTATAAATGATAATTGTCTGGCAGGAACGTGCATGACCCCGACCTACGACACCCTGATCATCGGTGCTGGCATTGCCGGCGCCTCACTGGGCTATCGCCTGGCCGTGGCCGGCCAGCAGCGTGTGCTGTTGCTCGAGCGTGAATCGCAGCCTGGCTACCACTCCACAGGGCGTTCGGCGGCCATGTTCATGGAGGCTTACGGCACCCCACAGATCCAGGCGCTGACCCGCGCCAGCCGGGCCTTCTACGAAGCGCCACCGCAGGGCTTCTGCGAGCACCCGCTGCTGGAGCCGCGAGGCTGTCTGTATGTGGCCGGCCTGGAGCAGCGTGAACTGCTTGAGCAAACTTACGCGCAGAACCTGGCCAATGGCACAGAAGTCAGCCTGCTTGACCGGGACGCGGCCTTGGCACAGGTACCCAGCTTGCGTGGCGAAGCCCTGGCCGGCGCGGTGCTTGAGCCGGGTGCGATGGACCTTGATGTACATGCCTTGCACCAAGGCTTCTTGCGTGGTTATCGCACTGCTGGCGGTGAACTGCGCTGTAACGCCGAGCTCATCCAGGCCAGGTACCTGGACGGCGTGTGGCAGGTGGAGTTGGCCGATGGCAGCCGGCTGCAGGCCCGCCGCCTGGTCAATGCTGCAGGGGCCTGGGCGGACCGTGTGGCCGAGCAGTGCGGGGTGGCGCGCATCGGCTTGCAACCGTGCCGCCGTAGCGCCTTCACCTTCCCCGGCCCGGCGGAACAGGACTTTACCGGCTGGCCTGCGGTGATTGGCGTCGATGAAAGCTTCTACTTCAAGCCGGATGCCGGCCAACTGTTGGGGTCGCCAGCCAATGCCGACCCGGTTGAACCACAGGATGCCGCGCCCGAGGAGTTGGACGTGGCCTTGGGTATCTACAACATTGAAGCCATGACCACCCTGGCGATCCGCCGACCCAGCCACACCTGGGCCGGGCTGCGTTCGTTCGTTGCCGATGGCGACCTGGTGATCGGTTTCGATGCGCATGTCCCCGCGTTTTTCTGGCTGGCGGCCCAGGGAGGCTATGGCATCCAGTCGGCAGCGGGCGCCTCGCGCCTGGCCGCCGACCTGCTGCTGGGCCAGCCCTTGTGTCCCGACCTTGTCAGCCAGGGAGTGGCGCCCGAGCGCCTGTCCCCGGCCCGTTTCCAGCAACCCTGAAAGGAGCATCCCATGAGCAATGACATTCAGCGTTTCCCCAGTAGCCTGCCGTTCCCGTTTTCCCGCGCGGTAAAGGCCGGTGGCTTTCTGTTCCTTTCCGGACAGGTGCCGATGAGCACCGACGGCGAAGTGGTGCGCGGTGATATCCAGACCCAGACACGTGCTGCCTGCGAGCGTATCGCCGAAAGCCTGGCGGCCTGTGGTGCGCGTTTCGACCAGGTGGTAAAGGTCACGGTCTGGCTGTCGGACATGCGCCATTTCGCCGGCTTCAACGAGGTGTACAAGGCGTTCTTCGGCGCGGCGCTACCAGTGCGCTCCACCGTGGCTTCGGCGTTGGCCCTGGGCGTGGATGTGGAGATCGAGGTGCAGGCGTTCGTCGGCGACGCCTGACCGGGCAAAGAGCCCGTGTAGAGGCGACCGTGTGTCGCGCTGGGCTGCAAGGCCGCCCCTACGACAGGTATGCGACGGCAATGACAAAACAACAATAAATCCAGAGGTTCACATGCAAGAGCAGCTGAAGATTGCCGGCGCATTTGTCGGCGTGATCGTGGGGGCGGGGTTCGCTTCAGGGCGGGAACTGTTGTTGTTCTTTGTCGATTTCGGCGTGTGGGGGTTGGCTGGCGCGTTGGTCAGCGCCGCCTTGTTCACCTTCCTCGGCATGGCGTTGGCGGGGCTGGGCAATCGCCAGCAGGCCACCTCGCACAAGGATGTGATCCTGGCCATCTGCGGCCGCCACCTGGGCATGTTCGTCGACTGGTTGATCACCTTTTTCATGTTCGCCGTCACCGTGGTCATGCTGGCCGGTGGTGGTGCATTGCTGGAGCAGCAGTTCGGCATCCCGGCCCTGACCGGCAGCGTGCTGGTGACGCTGGTGGTGGTCGGCATCGTGTGTCTGGACGTGCGCAGGATGATTCTTGCGATCGGCGCCATCACCCCCTTGCTGATCCTGGTGGCGTCGGCGATAGCGCTGTATGCCGTGATCACCCGCGAGCAGAGCTTTGCTGCGCTCGATCAGGTAGCCAGCCAGCAACAGGCCGGCACCCGCCACTGGTTGCTGGGTGCGTTCCTGTATGTGTCGTATAACATCGTCGCGGGCGCGCCGATCCTGGCCATTCTGGGCGGTTCGGCCAAGGGCGAGAAAGCGGCGGTGTGGGGAGGCCTGCTCGGTGGTGCGGCGCTAGGTGGCCTGATGCTGGTGATGAGTGCCGGGCTGCTGTCGCGCCTGGACAGTGTGGCCGACCAGCCGATGCCAATGCTGTCGATTGCCAACGAAGTGTCACCACTGCTGGGGCTGGTGATGTGCCTGATCATCTTCGGCATGATCGTCAACACCGCGGTGGGCACGCTGTTTTCCTTCCTCTCGCGGCTGTTGCCGGCGGGCACGACGACGTTCCGCTGGGGCTCGGTGGTGACCGGGGTGGTGGCGTTCGGCTGTAGCCTGGTGGGGTTCATCAACCTGGTGGGTGAGGTGTACCCGTTCTTCGGTTACCTGGGTTTTGTGCTGATGACGGCGGTATTGCTGGCCTGGGTACGGCGGGGCAGGGCTGCGAAGGCGGTGGCTGCATAAGGGGCTGGTACAGGCGACAACAGGCATAGGCCGTTGCCGCCTGAACCCGGCGTTTAAATCCTGAAGCTGCCCACCAACTGCTTCAAACGCCCAGCCTGCTGGGCCAGCTGATCGCAATGGCGCAGGGTCTCGTTGAGGTTCTCCACCCCCTGCTGGTTCAGGGCGTTGATCTGGGTGATGTCCAGGTTGAGGCTCTCGACCACGGCGGTCTGTTCTTCGGTCGCTGTCGCCACCGACTGGTTCATGCCATCGATTTCGCCAATGCGCTGGGTCACGCTGGCCAGGCGTTCGCCGGCCTGGTTGGCCACCTGCACGGTCTGCTCGCTGGAGACCTGGCTGGTGTTCATGGTATGCACCGCTTCGCGCGAGCCTACCTGCAGGCTGGTGATCATGCGGTGGATTTCTTCCGCCGACTCCTGGGTACGGTGCGCCAGGTTACGCACCTCGTCGGCTACCACGGCAAAGCCACGGCCGGCTTCACCCGCACGGGCCGCTTCAATGGCCGCGTTCAGTGCCAGCAGGTTGGTCTGCTGAGAAATGCCCTTGATCACGTCGAGGATCTTGCCGATTTCGTCGGTGCTGGCGTTGAGCGTTTCGATCTGCGCGCACGACTCGCTGATCCGTTGCGACAGGGCAGTCATGGCGCTGATGGCTTCTTCAACCACTTCACGGCCACCGTGCGCCTGTTCGCTGGCACCGCTGGCATGTTGCGAAGCATCTGCCGCGTTGCGGGCGATTTCCTGGGTGGCGGCGCCCAGTTCGTTGATGGCCGCAGCGACGCTGTTGGTGCGCATGCTCTGTTCTTCAGAGCCGTTGATCGACGCATTGGACGCGCTGACCACTTTCTCCGAAAGGTCATGTACCAGGCGGGTGGCCGAGGACACTTCGCTGATCGAGGCATGGATGCGCTCGACAAAGCGGTTGAACGAGGTAGCCAGTTCGCCGAACTCGTCCTTGTTCTGCACGGCCAGGCGGCGGGTAAGGTCACCTTCGCCTTCGGCGATGTCGCGCATGGCGCGGCCCATGGTGGTCAGCGGGCTCATCAGCACCGGAATCAGCAGGCCGAGCAGGCCGGCAATGGCGGCCACGGCGATCAGCATGGCAATGATCGCCGAGGTGCGAAACTGGCTGAGCGCGGCATAGGCCTTGTCCCTGTCGATCGACAGGCCGATGTACCATTGCGCCGAAGGCAGGCCGGCCACCGGGGCGAACGAGATGATGCGGTCCTGGCCGTCGAGGGTGACATCCTGCATGCCGGCGGCGACCCGCAGGTTGCTGCCTGGGTAGATGTCCTTGAGGTTCTTCATCACCTGGTCTTTATTGGGGCTGACGATCACCTGGCCATTGGCGTCGGCCAGGAAGGCGTGACCGATGCCACCGAAGTCGACCGAGTTGATGATCTCGACGAGGGTGTCGAGGGTCACGTCACCGCCGACCACACCGATCAGTTCGCCATTGCTCTTGCTCTTCACCGGCGTGGCGATGGTCACCATCAGGCCACCGACTGCACCCTGGTACGGGGCGGTCAGCACGGTCTGCCCGGCGTTGGCGGCAGCGCCATACCAAGGGCGCTGCCGCGGGTCGTAACCGGCGGGCATCTGGGCATCCGGGCGCTGGGTGAATCCGCCGTTGGCCTGGCCCAGATAGGTGAACAGGAAATTACGCGTGTAGGACGGCTGCTCGATCAGCCCTGGCAGCGTGTCACCGGCGCCTTGCTGGCCGATGTCCTGGGCCAGGTTCTCCAGCACCAGAATGCGCCCGCTCATCCAGTTCTGCACGCTGCTGGCGGTCAGCGCACCGGACTGTTGTACCGAGGCTTCGATGTTCTGGCGGATGGTGTTGCGTTGCAGGTAGTCGTTGTAGAGCGTGAACAGGGCAAATGCCAAAACCACGACGCCGCAGGCGCTGAGCAGGATCTTGTGGCGAAATTTCAGGTTCATGTTTCGAGACCTTGAGCCAATGAGGGGAGGGCGCAGCGCGCTCATGACGCGATGCGGGGCCTGTCGACCGAGATATCGGCTCAAGGGGTAAAAGATTGAAGTGCTTAGAGAAAATTCTTACAGACGTTTCGACGGACGGCAGTCACCGGTCAGCCAGCTGTTCGATCAGCAGGCGTGCGGCCTGCTGCAGCGGCTGTTGTTTGCGCCACAGGATATGTACGGGCAGTTGCAACTCGTTGCGCGTATTGCGGAAAGCCAGGCGTACCAGGCGGCCGCTGGCCAGCAGCGGCGCGACCCGCGACAACGGTAGATCACCCCAGCCCAGGCCAGCTTCCACCATCTGCAAAGCCAGGTCGAAGCTGTCGCTGGACCAGTGCGTGGCGCCGATCAGCGGGCGAGGGTCAGCCAGCGGCAGGTCGCGGCTGCGCACCAGAATCTGACGCACCTGGGTCAAGTCCTCGAGGTCGTGGATACGCCCCTCACGCAAGGCCGGGTGGGCCGGCGACAAGGTGGCTACCAGCGACTCCATGCCGATGTGCTGAAAGCCGCGGCGGGCATCGACCTGCAGGCCGGCAAAGGCTACGCAGAGGTCGGCACGGCCACTGTCCAGCAAGTGCAGGGCTTCTTCCTGCGGGGCGCTGAGCAGGGCAATGTCCAGCAACGGGTGGCGCTCGCCGAGGCTGGCGATGGCCGCCAGCAGCGGACGGTGATCAATGTCAGGTACCACAGCCAGGGTCAGGCTGCTCTCGAGCCCTTGGGACAGCTCCAGGGCATGAACCTGCAGCAGCCCCAGTTGTTCGGCAATCAGTCTGGCGTGTGGCTCCAGGGCCATGGCCTGTGCGGTTGGGCGAACTTCTCGCGGGCCACGTTCGAACAGGTTGTAGCCAAGTTCTGCCTCAAGGTTGCCAATGGCCATGCTTACGGCTGAAGGCACCCGCTTGAGGGCGCGCGCCGCGGAAGAAAACGAGCCGTGGTCGAGCACGGCCAGAAACAGCTGGATGTTGTCGCTGGAAAAGTTCATGGCAGCCTCCTGTCAGCAGATCTGATAGCTGCTGACTTTTGCTGTCAAGTACGTTGAAGCATGATCGCCCCCTTCGCTTTTTGTCTTTGGAGGGAACCCTGGGTGCAGGGATTGAAACGCAAGCTGGTCTACGTGACTTTCTATGAACTGATCGGGCTGTGCATGTCGACCCTCGGGCTGGCCTACCTGTCAGATACGCAGGCGTCGCATACCGGGCCGCTGGCGGTGATGATCACCACCATCGCCATGCTCTGGAACCTGATCTACAACACCCTGTTCGAGTACTGGGAGCGCCGCCAGGCCAAGCGTGGACGCAGCGTGGCGCGGCGTGTGGTGCATGCCATCGGCTTCCAGTTGACCCTGGTGGTGTACTTGATTCCGCTGATTGCCTGGTGGCTGGGCATGACATTGCTGGAGGCGCTGCTGGTGGATATGGCGTTCATCATACTGGTGCCGTGCTACACCTTTGCCTACAACTGGGCGTTTGATCGGGTGTTTGGCTTGCCAAGCTCTGCCCTGGCCACAACTTGACACAGCCTTGCGCGGCGAAGAAGCCGGTACAGGTTGCCACTAAGGTGGCAGGCGAATGATCAAAGGCGCCTGCTGCTCTACCTGCTGCTCCACCGGCCGCGGTGCACTGGCCAGCAAGCTGTCCTCAACCTGTCCCGACAGGTAATAGACCCCGGCCATGGTCCCGCTCTGGCGGTTCTCCATCAACTCCTGCCATTCCTGGTTCAACGCCACGTTGAGGATCACCCGCAGCTGTTCGACCATCTGCGGGTGGTCACGGTCATGGGTCATCATCCCGTAACCGGCCGTAGCAATTGAAATCATCGCCCCTGCCACCTTGCCCACTGCCGATGCCACCGCACTGGCGATACCGCGTGGGGCCAGGCTGGCGCCGAGCTTTTCGCTGGCCTGGGTGGCCACCGAGTTCAGTCCGACATCGGTCCTGCCAGGGCCTTTGCTGGCCTGCTGATGCAAGTGCTGGCGCATCGCTTGCCAAGCCGGTTGCTGGTCCAGTGACTTGGCCCGCAGCAGCTGATACAGGCTGGCATTGCGCGTATCCGGTGGCCCCAGGGCGATGGCGGGGATACGGTTGAGACGCTGGCTGAATTGTTCCGGCGGCGCGTTGTAGCGGCGGATGATGGCCGGCAGTTGCTGGCCGAGCAGTTGCAGGTACAGCTCGCAGGCGCGGTCGCGGATGCCCTCGGGGTTGATCTGCTCGGCCACCGGCTCGATCACCCGCGCGCGATACTGCTCCTGCAGGTACAGGGCCAGGCGTTTTTCTGCCGGTTCCCGACCCTTGCCGCTGTCGAGCTTGTACCAGGCCACCTTGAGGGTGAGCCATTGCTGGGTCCAGTAGCCCGTGAACCAGGGAATGAAGTCGCGCTCGGTGCGTTGTTGCACCTGCTCCTTCCAGACCCGCATGGAACGACGGGCATAGTCGTTGGCCGAGCCGGCTGCGCCGGCCGAGGCGTCGATCAGTTCCTGATCGATGCGTTGCCAGGCCGCAGGGGTGAGTATTGTGGGCGGCGGTGGGGCAGGGGGGCGCTTGCTGGCACAACCGCCGAGGGCCAGCAGAAGGCATAGCAGCAGGAGGATTCGAGAGCTCACGCGACCGCCTCCCTGGTAGAGGCTGGGCTGGTTCTCGCAGTATAGGGTGGGGTTATCGGGGCTGCTGTGCAGCCCATCGCCCGCCCAGCACCGCTGCAAAGGGTTGCGTGAGCGCGGCCTGGGTGGGAGCGATCGCGTCAGCCTGGTCGGGTTATTCCAGGTCCAGCTTTTCTTCCAGGCGGTCAAGGTGCCTGTGCATCAATCCCAAGGCCGCCTCGGCATCACCTTGCTCCACGGCATCGATGATCGCCGCATGCTCTTCCCACGCACAATGATCGCAGCACGGCGATTCGTAGCGAGCGATGATCAGCGAGGTCATCGGCACCAGCCCATTGAGAAACCGCGCCAGCGGCGCATTGGCCGCCACCTGCGCCAGTTTCAGGTGGAACTCGCCGCCCAGGCGGATCGCCGCGCAGCGTTCGCCACGCTCATGGTGCTGGCGCTCGCGCTCCACCAGTTGCCGTAGCTGGCGTACCTGCACCGGCCGGGCGCGTTGCGCGGCCAGGGTGATCAGCGTGGTTTCGGCCAGACGCCGGGCACTCAGCACCTGGCGTGCCTGGTCTGGGTCAGGCGCGGCCAGATGTGCGGTGTGACTGGGGCGCTGTACCACCACCTGCTGGTCGGACAGGCGCCCGAGCACGCGGCGGATCACCGTGCGGCTGACACCAAATGCATGGCCCAGCGCCTGTTCGGGCAACAGGCTGCCCGGTGGCAGGCGCTGTTCGAGAATGGCGTCGAACAGCCGCGGGTAAATCTGCTCGGCCGACAGACGGGTTTCGCCGGCCGCGAGCAGGGCAGGCAAGTGGGGGACGGCGTTCATGGTCACTCTCCTGAGGTCATGGATGCGGATGTTCGTCCGGGATATTCAGCGCAATGCCCATGCGCAGCCCTTCGGCCACGATGTGCTGACGCATCTGGGCACTGGCCTGGGCGCTGTTGCGTTCGCGAATGGCGCGCACCACCGCTTCGTTCTCCTTCAGTCGCGCGGCCAGGTGCTCTGGCGAGTTGCGCAGCATGTCGGCGCTTTGCTTCAGCGCATTCCCGGTCTGCTGCACCACGCTCTGGAAGATCGGGTTGGTGGTCAGGGCAAACAGCGCTTCATGGAAGGCAATGTAGGCTTTGACCCCGGCTTCGCTGTCATCGGCCTCCAGCGCTTCGCGCATGTCCATCAGGGTCAGGCGCAGCTGACCGATGTCCTGGCTGTTGGCCGACTGCGCCACCAGGCCGACGATGAACGGTTCGAGTGTGTAGCGCAGCTCCAGCACGTCGGCCAGGCTGGCCGCAGCGCTGGTTTCCACACCCGACGCCTGGACATCGGCATCCAGCACCAATACGCCCTTGCCTGGCAACGAGCGCACCAGGCCCAGTGTTTCCAGCACGGTTACCGCTTCGCGCAGGCTGGGGCGGCTGATGCCCAGTTGTTCGGCCAGTTCGCGCTGGCCTGGCAGCATGTCGCCGGTGCGCCATTGGCCGCGGGCCAGGGCCTGGCGGAGCTTTTCGACCACTGAGTTGACGACGGTTGATGAGCTGATCACGTTTCGCTCCTGGAAGGGCCGGCGTCAACGCCGGCCACGTTCGCTCAGAATTCCTGTTGATGGGCGGTGGGTTGCTTGCGGGGTGTGTGGGCAAAGCCAGGCTTGCCGTCGAGCACGTTCTGCGCGCGCTCCAGGTCAATGTCCTTCTCCCAACGGGCAATGGCCACGGTGGCCACGCAGTTGCCGATCAGGTTGGTCAACGCCCGGCCGATACCCATGAACCAGTCCACCGCCAGCACCAGTACCAGGCCTACCACAGGGATCGCCGGTACCGCAGTCAGGGTGGCGGCAAGAATCACCAGTGCCGAGCCTGGGATGCCGTGAGCCCCCTTGGAAGTCACCAGCGACACCAGCAGGATGGTCAGCAGGTCGGTCATTTCCAGTGGCGTGCCGGTGGCGTTGGCGATGAACACGATCGCCAGGGTCAGGTAGATGGAGAAACCATCGAGGTTGAACGAGTAACCTGTGGGGATCACCAGGCCGACCGTGGAACTGCCGATGCCCAGGTGCTCAAGCTTGCGCATGATCTGTGGCAGTACGGCGTCGGAAGAGGCGGTGCCCAGGACGATGGTCAGCTCTTCACGCAGATACTTGATCAACGGCAGCAGTTTAAGGCCCGACAAGCGCATGACGGTGCCCAGCACGATCAGCACGAAGCCGGCACAGGTGAGGTAGAACAGCGCCACCAGCCCGCCCAGGTGCTGCAGCGACTCCAGGCCATACTTGCTGGTGGTGAAGGCGATGGCGCCGAACACGCCGATCGGCGCCAGGCGCACGATCATGCCCATGATGCGGAAGATCACATGGCTCAGTTCGTTGATCAGCCGCGAGATGCCGGCGGCCGAGTCACCCACCAGGTTCAGCGCGCTGCCGAACAGCACCGAGAACAGTAGCACCTGAAGAATGTTGTTGTCGGCGAACGCACCGATTACCGAGCTGGGGATCAGGTCCATGAAGAACGCCGTGGCGCCATGGATGTGCTGGCCGCGCTCGGCCAAGCCGTTGGCATCGGCGGCGGAGAGTTGGTCCAGATGAATATTGGCACCGCTGCCAATGCCACTGCTGAAGGCGAACACCAGGCCGATCACCAGCGCCAGGGTCGTCAGCACTTCGAAGTAGATCACCGACTTCAGGCCGATGCGCCCGACCTTTTTCAGATCGCCCGCACCCGAAATGCCGCTGACCACCACGCAGAACACGATCAGGCCGATGAGCATCTTGATCAGCTTGATGAAGCCGTCGCCGAGGGGTTTGAGTTGCAGGGAGAGGTCGGGGAAGCTCAGACCGCAGGCGATGCCGAGGGCAAGGCCGAGTACGACTTGCAGGAAAATCGAACGCGAGCACCATTTGAGCATGGGAGGAGTCTCTGATCGGTGTCCTTGCTTCGGTAGCCGCACGGGGCGAAAGAGCGCAGGACTTAATTATTGTGGTCTTACCGGTTTGTTCAGCGCGAGGCCATAAAAGCGCGAAAAATCCCTGATTGCAAGGATTTTTGGCCTTACCGGTCTGACCAGTTGTGGGGCAATCCGGCCTGCCATGCTCTAGTTCGGTGCGTGCCGTGAAGGCGGGCGCGTGAAATAGCTCAGGGCTTGGCCAGTGCCTGGTCCACTGCTGCAATCAACTTGCCAAGATCTTTGGGTGGGGCGTTGTGGATGACGCCGAACAGGTAGGCGCGCTGCTCCTCTTCGTCGTCCGGTTCAGCGAAGAAGTCCTTGGTCTTGACGCCCAGCACCTGGGCAAACGCCATGATTGCATCGATGCTGGGGGTGTAGGTGCTGGTTTCGAAACGGCTGATGGTCTTGGGGTCGAAGCCGGTCCGTTCGGCCAGTTGTGCCTGGGTCAGGCCCGCCAGCTTGCGGTAGCGGCGCAGGGCGATACCCAAAGCTGATCTCGTCATCGCTTAATTCCCATTTAGAATCAAGAACTTAACGATATCTATCCATGTGGCGCAACGCCATGATCGATCACCTTTGTTTTATTTATGTGATGAATTTCGTAGAATTCATGGCTTGACCGGTCAGTCATCGTCATCTTCCTTGTACCGTTCGGCCTCGTGCTGCAACGGCAGGAAGCGCTTTTGCCCATTGGAGCGGATCGCCATGAATCGGTTCCGATGGCCGTCGATGAACTGGGTGCCGGCTTGTCATTGAATGGAGTCTCATCGTGCGCCTCAACTTGCCGGTAACCCCGGTCGAGCAACGTTTCCCCCCCCATCAGCGGCTGATTTCTGCTACCGATACCGCCAGCCTGATCACCTACTGCAACCCAGAGTTTGCCGCCATCAGTGGCTACAGCGAGGCCGAACTGATCGGCAGCCCGCATAATCTGGTGCGCCACCCGGATATGCCGCCGGCGGTATACGAGTTGATGTGGCGCTACCTGAAAGCCGGCAAAAGCTGGATGGGTATCGTCAAGAACCGCTGCCGTAACGGCGACTATTACTGGGTCAATGCTTACGTCACGCCCATCCTCGAAGGTGGGCGGGTTGTGGGTTACGAGTCGGTGCGCGTATGCCCTACGCGCGAGCAAGTAGCCCGTGCAGAAGCCCTGTATGCGCGGCTGCGCAACGGCCAGGCGGCATTGCCTGCGTCGCGCCGGCTGAGCTTGCTGATGCAGGCCTTGGCCTTGCCACTGGCCGGCGGGCTGCTGGCGGTGGGTGCCAACCAGTTGTGGCCCGGCCTGGTGGGGCAGGGGCTGACCCTGGGGCTGTTCGTGGGCTGTGGCCTGTGGGCGCGCAACGCCCTCGGGCGGCAGCTACAGCAAATTGTACAGGGCGCCGAAGGTGCCTTCGCCGACCCGGTTGCAGCCTTGACCTACAGCGACCTGACGGGGGCTGCCGGGCAGTTGCAACTGATGCTGATCAGCGAAGAGGCGCGCCTGAAAACTGCCTTGACGCGGCTGAGCGACTTGGCCGGGCAAATGGCCGTGGCTGCTCGCGATGCCGGGCAGTTGTCGCGCAGCACCGAGGCGGCATTGCTGGAGCAACGTGCCGAGACCGACCTGAGCGCCACTGCAATGAATCAGATGGCCGCCTCCATCGGCGAAGTGGCCAACCACGTGCAGTTGACCGCCGCCGAGGCACACACGGCGCATCTGCTGGCCGAGCAAGGTAGCCAGGTGGCCGATGCCAGTGGTGCGGCCATTCGGACCTTGGCCAGTACTGTGAGGCAGATCAATCAGGCAGTCAGCCACCTGGCTGGCCAGACCGGCGCCATTGCCGAGGCCGCCGGGATGATCCGCGGCATTGCCGAGCAGACCAACCTGCTGGCCCTCAACGCCGCCATCGAGGCTGCCCGTGCGGGCGAGCAAGGCCGCGGCTTTGCCGTGGTCGCCGACGAGGTGCGTGCACTGGCCGACAAGACCCGCCAGTCCACCCTGCACATCCAGGCCATCATCGATACCCTGCGCAGTGGCGCCGAGGAAGCCGTGGCGATCGCCAGTCAAGGCATCGACGGTGCCGAGCAGGGCGTTGCCCAAGTGCAGGAAGCCCGGCAGGCGCTGCATGGCATTCGTGACGCGGTTCAGCGCATCAGCGACATGAGCCAGCAGATGGCCACCGCTTCGCAGCAGCAGTCGGCGGTGGCAGAAGACGTTTCGCGGCAGATCAACGGCGTAGCCGGTATTGCCCAGCACAGCGCCCACAGCGCCAACGCCGCCGCCTCGCGCGGTACCGAACTGGAACATGTATGCGCCGGATTGCGCGCCCTGGTGGAGCGCTTCAACCGCTAAGGCAGGATGCTTTATGGATGATAACTATCGCGCGGCCGTGGACGCGGCCGCGATCTTTTCGGAAACCGACCTGCGTGGGAACATTACCTACGTCAATCAGCAGTTCTGCAGCATCTCGGGCTACAGCCGCGAGGAACTGCTGGGGGCCAATCACCGCATCCTCAATTCCGGCCTGCATGAGCCGACGTTCTTTGTCGGCATGTGGCGGGCTTTGGTCGCCGGGCGGGTGTGGAAGGGTGAAATCTGCAACCGCTCCAAGGACGGTTCGTTGTATTGGGTCGACAGCACCATGGTGCCACTGGTCGATCCGCTTTCAGGCCAGGTGCGCAAGTATGTGTCGATCCGCTTTGACGTCACCGAGAAGCGCCAGCTGCTGCATACCTTGCAGTGGCGGGTGGGCCACGATGTGCTCACCGGCCTGCCCAACCGCGCCTATCTGTCCGACCTGCTGAATCAGGCCCTGGCCTACTCGCGTCGTGAAGGTATCTCGCTGGCGGTGTGCATGCTCGACCTGGATGGTTTCAAGGCGGTCAACGACGGCTACGGGCATGCCGTGGGTGACCTGCTGCTGGTGGAAGTGGCGCAGCGCTTGAAGAGCATCCTGCGCGGTGGTGATGCCGTGGCCCGGCTGTCGGGCGACGAGTTCGTGCTGATCCTGCGCGACGTCGACGATGAGTGTCAGTTGCATGCAGCCCTGCAGCGGGTACTGCGGGCATTGGCGGCGCCTTGTGTGGTGCGTGAGCATACGCTGTCGCTCAGTGCCAGTATCGGCGTGACCCTGTACCCGCAGGATGATGAAGATGCCGACACCCTGGTGCGCCACGCCGATCAGGCCATGTATGTGGCCAAGCAGCGCGGGCGCAACCGTTACCATCTGTTCGATGTGTCGCAGGAGCAGGAGCTCAAGGCCACCCACCAGACTGTGGCGCGCGTGCGCCGGGCGCTGCGCAACCGTGAGCTGTGTCTTTATTACCAACCCAAGGTCAACCTGCGCAGTGGCAAGGTACTGGGCTTCGAGGGCTTATTGCGCTGGCAACGGCCTGGCCGTGGCGTGGTGCCGCCCGGCGATTTCCTGCCTTGGGTAGAACAGACCGACCTGATCGTCGAAATCGGCGAGTGGGTGATCGGGCAGGCGTTGAGCCAGTTGCAGGTCTGGCAGTTGCAAGGGCGGCCTTGGTCGTTGAGCGTGAATATCGCCGCGCGGCATTTGCAGCGCAGTGACTTTGCCGAGCGCTTGCAGCAGCTGCTGGCAGCGTACCCGGCGGTGGACCCGGCGCTGCTGGATCTGGAAATCGTCGAGTCAGTGGCCATCGACAACCTGCAGCACGTCAGCCGCTGCCTGGATGCCTGCCGTGCGCTGGGTGTGCGTTTCTCGCTGGACGATTTCGGCACTGGTTATTCGTCGTTGAGTTACCTGAAGCGCTTGCCGACCCAGACAATCAAGATCGACCAGTCATTCGTGCGGGACATCCTTCATGACCAGGACGACCTGGCGCTGACGGAGGCGGTGATCGGCCTGGCCCGGGCGTTTGGCCGCGAGGTGATTGCCGAGGGGCTGGAGAGTGTCGAGCACGGGCGGGTACTGATGGGCCTGGGCTGTGAGCTGGCGCAGGGTTACTGCATTGCCCGGCCGATGCCAGCCAGTGAAGTGCAAGCTTGGGCGCAGGCCTACCGGCAGCCAGTGGAGTGGCGTGACCCTTGAAGGCCATCAGCGGGCGGTGGTCTTGACCCGCACCATCAATCACGGGCAAAAAAACGGCACCTGCAAGAGGTGCCGTTTTTGCATCACGCGGTATTACTTGTGCAGTTCTTCTGCTGCATACAGCGTGTTCTCCAGCAGGCACGCCCGGGTCATCGGCCCGACGCCGCCCGGCACCGGTGTGATCCAGCCGGCGCGTGGCAAGGCAGTCTCGTAGACCACGTCGCCGACCAGCTTGCCGTCTTCCTGGCGGTTGATGCCCACGTCGATGACGATGGCGCCTTCCTTGACCCACTCACCCTTGACCAGGCCCGGCTTGCCGGCAGCCACGACCACCAGGTCGGCACGCCCGACATGGCCGGCCAGGTCCTTGGTGAAGCGGTGGCAGACGGTCACGGTGCAGCCGGCCAGCAGCAGCTCCATGGCCATCGGGCGGCCAACGATGTTGGACGCGCCGACGATCACCGCGTTCATGCCGTACAGGTCCTGGCCGGTGCTTTCCAGCAGGGTCATGATGCCTTTCGGTGTGCACGGGCGCAGCAGCGGAATACGCTGGGCCAGGCGGCCGATGTTGTACGGATGGAAGCCGTCCACATCCTTGTCCGGGCGAATGCGCTCGAGCAGCAGCGAGGCGTCCAGGTGCGCCGGCAGCGGCAGTTGCAGCAGGATGCCGTCGACGGCCGGATCGTCATTGAGACGGTCGATCAGCTCGGTCAGGGCTTGTTGCGTGGTCTCGCTGGGCAGGTCGAACGCCTGCGAAATGAAGCCGACCTCTTCGCAGTCCTTGCGCTTGTGCGAGACATAGACTTGGGAGGCGGGGTCGGTGCCGACCAGGATCACTGCCAGGCCAGGCGTGCGCAGGCCTTGCTGGCGACGCTCCACGACACGTTGAGCGATCTGCTGGCGCAGGCTGGCGGCGATAGCCTTGCCATCGATTAGGTGTGCAGTCATAGACGCGTGATTAACCATCGAGAAGGAACAATAAAGAGCGCGCATTCTCGCACGACATGGGCCAAGGGCAAAGGCGGGTGGTCGGGCAAATCCCCTAAGCCCTTAAATAATTTAAATTTTTTCGAAAAAGGTGTTGACGACTTTCGGGGTCGACTATAAGATTCGCCGCACTTGTCGGGCACAGCCTAGCACTGGTTGGCTAAGTCGGGCAGAATGAGTGGTTTAACAGTTCCTTGTTAGCGTCTCGTTCGGTTAGGCTTCAAGCTTAAGCGCCCGTAGCTCAGCTGGATAGAGCATCCGCCTTCTAAGCGGATGGTCGCAGGTTCGAGTCCTGCCGGGTGCGCCATTAGGCAGCTTTGGCAAGCAAGTAGGCGGTAATGCAATATGGTGGGCGTAGCTCAGTTGGTAGAGCGCTGGATTGTGATTCCAGTTGTCGTGGGTTCGATTCCCATCGTCCACCCCATATTCTTCAAGGGCGCCTCGATAGCATCTGGCGCCTTTGTTTTAAGCGTTACGCGGACGTGGTGAAATTGGTAGACACACTGGATTTAGGTTCCAGCGGCGCAAGCTGTAAGAGTTCGAGTCTCTTCGTCCGCACCATGCTTCTGTAAAGTTGTACCGCAAGACCGCAATATGGTGGGCGTAGCTCAGTTGGTAGAGCGCTGGATTGTGATTCCAGTTGTCGTGGGTTCGATTCCCATCGTCCACCCCATATTCCTGAAAGGCGCCTTGATCGTGAGATCGGGCGCCTTTTTGTTTTGGGTCCGCGTGGCGGTGGTGAGTCGCGTCCCGACCAAAACACCTCCTGCCCCCTTGTAATCCTCTGGTGGCACCCCAATAAAAGCTGTTAGATTTCAGCCGGTTGAAACACCGGTCCGTTTGGCCGGCAAAGGACACCACCATGATTGCGAAAGAAGCCCGTCAGGCCCTGGCGCTGCAGCGCTTTGCCGAAGCCAGTCCGCAGTTGCTCGAGGAGATCCGCGAGCTGGATGCGCGCGAGCAGGCTCAGCAGATCGAATGGGCGTTCGAGGATGCAGCCGCGGAGCAGGGTATCGAGCCTTGGGAGCTGGCGCTGCAATTGATTGCCGAGTCCCCGGAGCAGCTGCAGGCCATGCGCCTGGAAACGCACCGTGAAGTGGCCGAGGCGCTGGGGCTGGAATGGGAGGAATACTGCCAGTTCAACGAAATCGATCCTGAATAAAGGAAGCGAATGCGTTGCTGGTAGTTGTTTGACAAGGTATTTCGGCTGCAGGCCGCCCCGGGCGTCGTGCAGCCCCGATTGGAAGCAGGCTCGGCGGTGCGCCGTGCGGGCCTTTAAGTTAATCGACCGGCGTTGTTTCCCGTCGTCCCGTGTGGGGTGACTTCTGCTGCGTGACTCACTAGAATGTTTGCCCTTGATTCTGGAGTCGGGCTAACGCCGGCTAACGTCTGTGCAACGAGGAATATCCATGCAAGTTTCTGTTGAAAACACTTCCGCTCTCGAGCGCCGCATGACCATCGCCGTTCCGGCCGAGCGCGTCGAGAACGAAGTCAACAAGCGTCTGCAGCAGACTGCCAAGCGCGCCAAGATCGCGGGCTTCCGTCCTGGTAAGGTACCGATGACCGTGATCCGTCAGCGTTTCGAGGCGGACGCCCGTCAAGAGGCTTTCGGTGACCTGGTGCAGGCCTCCTTCTACGAAGCCATCGTCGAGCAGAAGCTGAACCCGGCTGGTTCCCCGGCCGTAGAGCCGAAGTCCTTCGAAAAGGGCAAGGATCTGGAATTCGTCGCCATCTTCGAAGTGTTCCCCGAGTTCACGGTTGCAGGCCTGGAGTCGATCAAGGTCGAACGCCTGAGCGCCGAAGTGGCTGACAGCGACCTGGACAACATGCTGGAAGTGCTGCGCAAGCAGAACACCCGCTTCGAGGCCGTCGAGCGCGCTGCGCAGAACGACGACCAGGTCAACATCGACTTCGTCGGCAAGGTCGACGGTGAAGTGTTTGCCGGTGGTTCGGCCAAGGGCACCCTGCTGGTGCTGGGTTCCGGCCGCATGATCCCAGGCTTCGAAGAAGGTCTGGTTGGCGCCAAGGCTGGCGAAGAGCGCGTTGTCAACGTGACCTTCCCAGAGGACTACCAGAACCTGGACCTGGCTGGCAAAGCCGCTGAGTTCACCATCACCGTCAACAGCGTTTCGGCACCTGTACTGCCAGAACTGAACGAAGAGTTCTTCGCCCAGTTCGGCATCAAGGAATCGACGCTGGAAGGCTTCCGCGCCGAAGTCCGCAAGAACATGGAGCGTGAGCTGCGTCAGGCGATCAAGACCAAGGTCAAGAACCAGGTCATGGACGGTCTGCTGGCCGCCAACCCGATCGAAGTGCCAAAAGCCCTGCTGGAAAACGAAGTCAACCGTCTGCGCGTGCAGGCTGTTCAGCAGTTCGGTGGCAACATCAAACCTGAGCAGTTGCCAGTCGAGCTGTTCGAAGAGCAAGCCAAGCGCCGCGTTGTGCTGGGCCTGATCGTGGCCGAAGTGGTCAAGCAGTTCGAGCTGAAGCCAGACGACGCCAAGGTTCGCGAGATGATCGAAGAAATGGCTTCGGCTTATCAGGAGCCTGAGCAGGTCATCGCCTGGTACTACAAGAACGACCAGCAACTGAACGAAGTGCGTTCGGTTGTGCTGGAAGAACAAGTTGTAGATACTGTTCTGCAGAAAGCGACTGTGACCGACAAGTCGGTCTCGTACGAAGAAGCCGTTAAACCAGCTGAGGCTCCTGCCGCTGCTGAGTAACAGGCTTCTCTCGTAGGAAACCTCCACAAGCCAGCCTTCGAGCTGGCTTGTGCGTATTCAAGCCATGACTATTTGGGAGTGAGCGCAGGACATGTCCCGCAATTCTTATATTCAGCAGAGCTCTGACATCCAGGCCGCAGGCGGCCTGGTCCCGATGGTTATCGAGCAGTCCGCCCGTGGCGAACGCGCTTACGACATCTACTCGCGCCTGTTGAAGGAGCGTGTGATTTTCCTGGTTGGCCCGGTAGAGGACTACATGGCCAATCTCGTCGTTGCGCAACTGCTGTTCCTTGAGGCGGAAAACCCGGACAAGGATATCCATCTGTACATCAACTCGCCGGGCGGTTCCGTCACTGCCGGCATGTCGATCTACGACACCATGCAGTTCATCAAGCCGGACGTTTCGACCATCTGCATCGGCCAGGCCTGCAGCATGGGCGCCTTCCTGCTGGCGGCAGGTGCCAAGGGCAAGCGTCATTGCCTGCCGAACTCGCGCGTGATGATCCACCAGCCGCTGGGCGGCTTCCAGGGTCAGGCCACCGATATCGAGATCCACGCCCAGGAAATCCTCAATATCAAGGCCCGTCTGAACGAACTGCTGGCCTATCACACCGGCCAGGACCTCGAGACCATCAAGCGTGACACCGAACGTGACAACTTCATGAGCGCCTCGCGCGCAGCCGAGTACGGCCTGATCGACTCGGTCTATGACAAGCGGCAACTGGCCTCCTGAACCGGGGGGTCAGAGCAGGTGGGCGTCGAAAGCGCCTACCTGCGGACTTGAAAAAGCCCGCAATTGCCTTCATCTTGTGTTGCAAGCCTACCGGATTGGATCGATCGAATGACTGACACCCGTAACGGCGAGGACAGCGGCAAATTGCTTTATTGCTCCTTCTGCGGCAAAAGCCAGCACGAAGTGCGCAAACTGATTGCCGGGCCCTCGGTATTTATCTGCGACGAGTGCGTCGACCTGTGCAACGACATCATCCGTGAGGAGGTGCAGGAAGCCCAGGCCGAGAGCAGCGCGCACAAATTGCCTTCGCCGAAAGAAATCAGCGGCATCCTGGACCAGTACGTCATTGGTCAGGAGCGCGCAAAGAAGGTGCTGGCCGTAGCGGTGTACAACCACTACAAGCGCCTGAACCAGCGTGACAAGAAGGGTGACGAAGTCGAACTGGGCAAGAGCAACATCCTGCTCATCGGGCCGACTGGCTCGGGCAAGACCCTGCTCGCCGAAACCCTGGCACGTCTGTTGAACGTACCGTTCACTATTGCTGACGCCACCACCCTGACCGAGGCCGGTTATGTGGGTGAGGACGTCGAGAACATCATCCAGAAGCTGTTGCAGAAGTGCGACTACGACGTTGAGAAGGCCCAGATGGGCATTGTCTACATCGACGAAATCGACAAGATCTCGCGCAAGTCGGACAACCCGTCCATCACCCGTGATGTTTCCGGTGAGGGCGTGCAGCAGGCACTGCTGAAACTGATCGAGGGCACCGTGGCCTCGGTTCCGCCGCAGGGTGGCCGTAAGCACCCGCAACAGGAGTTCCTGCAGGTTGATACCCGCAACATCCTGTTCATCTGTGGTGGTGCGTTCTCGGGCCTGGAAAAGGTCATCCAGAACCGTTCCACCAAGGGTGGCATCGGTTTTGGAGCTGAAGTGCGCAGCAAGGAAGAGGGCAAGAAGGTTGGCGAATCCCTGCGTGAGGTCGAGCCGGACGATCTGGTCAAGTTTGGCCTGATTCCGGAATTCGTCGGCCGTCTGCCGGTACTGGCTACCCTTGACGAGCTGGATGAGGCTGCGTTGATGCAGATTCTCACTGAGCCGAAGAATGCCTTGACCAAGCAGTATGCCAAGCTGTTCGAGATGGAAAGCGTTGACCTCGAGTTCCGTAGCGATGCGCTCAAGGCCGTTGCACGCAAGGCCCTGGAGCGCAAGACTGGCGCTCGTGGCCTGCGTTCGATCCTCGAAGGCGTGCTGCTCGATACCATGTACGAGATTCCTTCGAAAAAGGATGTCAGCAAGGTAGTTATCGACGAGAGCGTCATTGAGGGCACCTCGCAGCCGCTGATGATTTACGAAAACAGCGAACCGCAAGCCAAGGCCGCGCCAGACGCCTGATTCAGGCAAAGGCCGGTTCTCGGTTGCAAGCAAGAGGGGGGCCTACGGGCCCCTTTCTGCTTTTCCTGAGCAAGCGCTTGTAATTTCCCAAGCGTGCCCCCACATTAGGTCCAAGCATCATTTCCACCGGTTTCCGGCCATAAGGCCGCTGTAGAGGCGAAATCATGAAGACCACCCTCGACTTGCCTCTTTTGCCATTGCGCGATGTCGTTGTTTACCCGCACATGGTTATCCCGCTGTTCGTGGGGCGTGAAAAGTCCATCGAAGCCCTCGAGGCGGCGATGACGGGCGAAAAGCAGATCCTTCTGCTGGCCCAGAAGAATCCAGCCGACGACGACCCGGGTGAGGACGCCCTGTACCGCGTCGGTACCGTTGCCACCGTGCTGCAACTGCTGAAGCTGCCTGATGGCACCGTCAAGGTGCTGGTCGAAGGCGAGCAGCGTGGTGCGGTCGAGCGCTTCTCCGAAGTTGAAGGGCACATCCGTGCCGAAGTCTCCCTCATCGACGAAACCGACACTGCCGAACGCGAGTCGGAAGTCTTCGTGCGCACGCTGCTGTCGCAGTTCGAGCAGTATGTTCAGCTGGGCAAGAAAGTGCCTGCCGAAGTGCTGTCTTCGCTGAACAGCATCGAAGAGCCAGGGCGCCTGGTCGACACCATGGCCGCGCACATGGCCCTGAAGATCGAGCAGAAGCAGGAAATTCTTGAAATCGTCGACTTGACTACCCGTGTCGAGCACGTACTGGCACTGCTGGATGCCGAAATCGACCTGCTGCAGGTCGAAAAGCGCATTCGCGGCCGGGTCAAGAAGCAGATGGAGCGCAGCCAGCGCGAGTACTACCTGAATGAGCAGATGAAGGCCATTCAGAAAGAGCTTGGCGATGGTGACGAAGGCCACAATGAAGTCGAAGAGCTGAAAAAGCGCATCGAAGCCGCAGGTCTGCCTAAAGATGCCTTGGCCAAGGCCCAGGCGGAGCTGAACAAGCTCAAGCAAATGTCTCCGATGTCGGCCGAAGCTACCGTGGTGCGCTCGTACCTCGACTGGCTGGTGCAGGTGCCGTGGAAGGCACAGAGCAAGGTGCGTCTGGACCTGACCAAGGCCGAGGAAATCCTCGATGCCGACCATTATGGCCTGGAAGAGGTCAAGGAACGCATCCTCGAGTACCTTGCCGTGCAGAAGCGCGTCAAGAAAATCCGCGGCCCGGTGCTGTGCCTGGTCGGCCCACCCGGCGTCGGCAAGACCTCGCTGGCCGAGTCGATCGCTGCCGCCACCAACCGCAAGTTCGTGCGCATGGCCCTGGGGGGCGTGCGTGACGAGGCCGAGATCCGTGGCCACCGCCGTACCTATATCGGTTCCATGCCGGGTCGCCTGATCCAGAAGATGACCAAGGTGGGCGTGCGCAACCCGTTGTTCCTGCTCGACGAGATCGACAAGATGGGCAGCGACATGCGCGGTGACCCGGCCTCGGCGCTGCTGGAAGTGCTCGACCCTGAGCAGAACCACAACTTCAACGACCACTACCTGGAGGTCGACTATGACCTCTCGGACGTGATGTTCCTGTGCACCTCGAACTCGATGAACATCCCGCCGGCGCTGCTGGACCGGATGGAAATCATCCGCCTGCCTGGTTACACCGAGGACGAGAAGATCAACATCGCGGTCAAGTACCTGGTGCCCAAGCAGGTCAAGGCCAACGGCTTGAAGAAGGAAGAGCTGGAAGTCGACGTCTCGGCGATTCGCGACATCATCCGCTACTACACCCGTGAAGCCGGTGTACGGGGCCTGGAGCGGCAAATTGCCAAGGTCTGCCGCAAGGTGGTCAAGGAACATACCGGGCAGAAGCAGGTCAAGGTCAAGGTGGCCAGCGAGCAGCTGGAGCACCTGCTGGGCGTGCGCAAGTTCCGTTATGGCCTTGCCGAGCAGCAGGACCAGATCGGCCAGGTTACCGGCCTGGCCTGGACCCAGGTGGGCGGCGAGTTGCTGACCATCGAGGCCGTGGTCATCCCCGGCAAGGGCCAGTTGATCAAGACCGGCTCGCTGGGCGATGTCATGGTCGAGTCGATTACTGCCGCGCAGACCGTGGTGCGCAGCCGCGCCCGCAGCCTGGGGATTGCCGCCGACTTCCACGAGAAGCACGACGTGCACATCCACATGCCTGAGGGCGCCACGCCGAAGGACGGCCCTAGTGCCGGTATCGGCATGTGCACCGCATTGGTGTCGGCGCTGACGCAGATTCCGGTACGTGCCGACGTGGCCATGACCGGCGAAATCACCTTGCGTGGCCAGGTATTGGCCATTGGCGGGTTGAAGGAAAAACTGCTGGCGGCACACCGTGGCGGGATCAAGACGGTGATCATTCCCGAGGAGAATGTTCGCGATCTCAAGGAGATTCCTGAAAATATCAAACAGGATCTTCAGATCAAACCGGTCAAATGGATTGACGAAGTCCTGCAAATTGCGCTGCAATACGCCCCGGAGCCCTTGCCAGATGTGGCTCCGGAGATTGTCGCGAAAGATGAAAAGCGCGACGGCGATGCCAAGGAAAGAATTAGCACGCATTAGTAGTTTTCGGCTGGGGGGCTTTCCTTGACAGTTTTTTCGAGGCCTTGCTATAAAGCGGCACGCTATTGTCGTCAGGCCGCCCAGCACACGTTTCATAAGCTTTTCATTACATACTTAGAAACAAACTCAATAGAGAAATAAGGGGACTTAGAGTGAACAAGTCGGAACTGATTGACGCTATCGCCGCATCTGCTGACATCCCGAAAGCTGTAGCCGGCCGTGCGCTGGACGCAGTCATCGAATCCGTCACCGGCGCCCTGAAGCAAGGTGACGATGTGGTACTGGTTGGCTTTGGTACTTTCTCGGTCAAGGAGCGCGCCGAGCGTACCGGCCGCAACCCGCAAACCGGCAAGGCCATCAAGATCGAAGCCGCCAAGGTTCCAGGTTTCAAGGCAGGCAAAGGCCTGAAAGACGCCGTCAACTAAGTCGTCTTTCAGCCGGGCCCGGCCTGGCCTGGTCCGAGCACGGTGATGGCGGGGCGCAAACGTTCCCGCCTGACACGTTTGCTAAGAAAAGGCGCATCCTCGGATGCGCCTTTCTTTTATCAGGATTCTACCCACGCTCCGCGGTTGTCGACGCAGTGGTACAGCCGTTTCTGGGGGACGCATGCTGCAAAATATCAGGGACAATTCACAAGGTTGGATTGCCAAGACCATCATCGGCCTTATCGTCGTGTTGATGGCATTGACCGGTTTCGAAGCCATTTTTCAGGCCGCCACTCATAGCCAGGACGCCGCCAAGGTGAACGGCCAGACCATCAGCCAGAACGAACTGAGCCAGGCGGCCGAGATGCAGCGCCGTCAACTGATGCAACAGTTGGGCAAGGATTTCGACCCGGCGCTGCTGGATGACAAGTTGCTGCGTGAAGAAGCACTCAAGGGGCTGATCAGCCGCAAGCTGCTGCTACAAGGCGCTGAAGATGCCAAGTTCGCTTTCTCTGACGCCGCACTGGATCAGGTGATCTTGCAGACCCCTGAATTCCAGGTGGACGGCAAGTTCAGCGCTGAGCGTTTCGATCAGGTGATCCGCCAGATGGGCTACGGCCGCATGCAGTTCCGCGAGATGCTTGGCGAGGAAATGCTCATCGGCCAACTGCGCACCGGCCTGGCCGGTAGCAGCTTCGTCACCGATCAGCAGGTCGATGCCTTTGCTCGCCTGGAAAAGCAGACCCGCGACTTCGCCTCCCTGACCTTCAAGGCCGACCCGGCCGCAGTCAAGGTCAGCGACGAAGAGGTCAAGGCGCACTACGACCAGCACGCCAAGGAGTTCATGTCGCCTGACCAGGTCGTGATCGACTACATAGAGCTGAAGAAGTCGGCCTTCTTCGACCAGGTCAAAGTGACCGACGAAGAGCTCAAGGCCCAGTACGAGAAGGAAATCGCCAACCTGGCTGAACAGCGTCATGCCGCGCACATTCTCATCGAGGTCAACGACAAGGTCACCGACGCCCAGGCCAAGGCCCGCGCCGAAGAGATCGAGCAGCGTCTGGCCAAGGGTGAGGACTTTGCCGCACTGGCCAAGGAGTTCTCCCAGGACCCAGGCTCCGCCAACAGCGGTGGTGACCTCGGCTTCGCCGGCCCGGGCGTCTACGACCCGGCCTTCGAAGAGGCGCTGTACAAGCTTCAGGATGGCCAGGTATCTGCTCCGGTGCGCACCGAGTTTGGCTACCATCTGATCAAGCTGCTGGGCGTGCAGGCGCCAGAAGTACCGAGCTTCGCCAGCTTGAAGGACAAGCTGACCCGTGATCTGAAGATGCCGCTGGTCGAGCAGCGTTATGTCGACGCCAGCAAGCAGTTGCAGGATGCTGCCTACGAGGCTTCCGACCTGGCTCAGCCGGCCCAGGACCTGAACCTCAAGGTACACACCTCCGCCGCCTTCGGCCGCGAGGGTGGTGAAGGCATTACGGCGAACCGTTCGGTGGTGCAGGCTGCGTTCTCTGAAGAAGTGCTGGATGAGGGTGCCAACAGCAACGCCATCGAGCTCGACCCTGAGACCACCGTGGTGCTGCGCGTCAAGGAGCACCGCAAGCCAGAGCAACTGCCGCTGGAAGCTGTGGCCAAGAACATCAGGGAGCACCTGGCCAAAGAGAAGGCGACTGCCGAGCTCAAGGCCAAGGCGGACAAGCTGATTGCCGGCCTGCGCGACGGTTCCATCGCAGCAGGCAGCGTGCACGAAGGGCAAGGCTGGAAAGCCTATGAAGCCGTCACCCGTGGTGAGGACGGTATTGATCCGGTCGAACTGCAGGCACTGTTCCGTCTGGGCAAGCCGCAAGCCAAGGGCAAGCCTGTTTACGGCAGTGTAGTGCTGCGTGACGGTAGCCTGGTGGTGTTGCAGCTCAAGGGTGTGAACGAAGGCGCTACCGCCACCGACGAAGAGAAGCAGCAGATTCGCCGCTACCTCGCGTCACGTGCTGGCCAGCAGGACTTTGCCGCTTACCGCAAACAGCTGGAAGCCAATGCAGACATCACTCGTTACTAAGGTGTTCGTTGCATGAAGAAACAGGCCGCTTCGTGCGGCCTGTTTCGTTTTCGCCAGCCGCGCGGACGGTGATTGTCGAAGACCACACCGCCTCAGGGGCGGCGCCGACCAGGCTCTACCGCTTCACCCCTTCATAACTATCCAGCGTATCGCGTGCAATCTCTCGCCCCAGGGCGATCAGCTCCGGCGCCTTGTAGAACTCGAAAAACCGGCACACCCGCTTGGGCACGTTGATCAGCACATCCGGTGGATAGCCGGCAATCTTGTACTGTGCCAACGAAGTCTGCATGACCTCGAAGCTCTGGTTGATCAAGTCCAGCAGCGAGGCCGGCCCCACGTTGTCGATGATGAAAGAACCGGTGGCCGACTTAGGCGCGCCCTCGCGCTCCGGGGCCGCCGCTGATTGCTGGCTTTCCGGGTCGGCGCTGTCGGTCAGCCACGGGCTTGGTGGTGCCAACCCTTCGGCGACGATTTCCTTTTCGATGCGGATCAGCTCTTCCGCCGGTTTACGCCGGAATGGCAAGCGTGAGCCCAGCGAGCTCAGCAAGGCGTCAAAACGCATCTTGAAGGCCGCCGGACGCTCGATCACCGGCAACTGGTACTGCTTCTGGTTGGTGGCGTTAAGGTTGACTGCGATGATCAGGTCGCAATGGCTGGACACCACAGGCACGATTGGCAGCGGGTTGAGAATGCCGCCGTCGACAAGCATACGGTTGCCTTGCATCACCGGCGTGAACAGGCTGGGAATGGCCGCCGAGGCACGCATGGCCTGGTGCAGGCAACCCTCCTGGAACCAGATTTCCTGCTGGTTGGTTAGGTCGGCGGCCACTGCGGTGTAGGGGATGCGCAGTTGCTCGATGTTTATCTCGCCGACGATCTTGCGGATCTGCCCGAACACCTTGTCGCCGCGAATCGCACCGAGGCGAAAGCTGACGTCGACCAGGCGCAGCACATCCAGGTAGTCGAGGCTCTCGATCCAGTTGCGATAGTCGTCCAGCTTGCCAGCGGCATAGATACCGCCAATCACCGCACCCATGGAACACCCCGCAACGCAGGCTATGTCGTAGCCGCGGCGCTCGATTTCCTCTATTACGCCGATGTGCGCATACCCTCGGGCTCCGCCCGACCCCAGTACCAGTGCCACACGTTTACTCATGAACATTCCCCGGCCAGTGCCATCATGGTCCTACAATGCACCCATCGCTGCCTGTGCTTCAATGTAGATCGTGCTGAGCTACTGTAATAAAACTGGCCAGGCAACGCCGGCCGGGCATGGCACTTTCCAGCTGTCGGCGCGTCGAACAGCCACCGTTCTTCCATAGAGGTATTACTGATGAAAGCCTGGATTTGCCTTCCACTGATTGCCTTGGCCCTTGCTGGCTGCGCGGGCAAGACGGCCTACCGTGACAGCTGCGCGACCCAGCTGGATGCCGCCTGGAAGGAGCTGGATCTGGCCAAGGCCGAAGGCTTCGCCGGTGCCGTCAGTTACTCCAAAGCCTTGTCTTTGCTGACGGGGGCCAAGACCCAGCAGCAGTTCGAAGGCTTTGAAAGCTGTACCCGCAAAGCCGAAAAGGCCCGCTTCTACATTCGTGAATCTCGCGCCGGGCGCTGATCAGGGAGCATCGTATGTCTGCCATGCTCGACCATGTAGTTGTCCAGATACTGACCTTGCAGGTGCGGTTGCTGGCCTGTCGTGAACGCCTGGCTGCCAATACCGACAGCGAAGCCTTGCACGACCTGCGTGTCACCTTGCGGCGCCTGCGCAGTCTGTTGAGGCCGCTGCGTGGGCTGCCCGGCGTGGAGCAGCTCGAGGATGCTGCAAGGTCGCTGGGTACCCTTACCACGCCCTTGCGTGATCGCGAGGTAGTGGCGGCCGAGCTGATCGGACGCGGTCATGCGGCAGCCGGGCAGCGGCGTCTGCAGGGGCGTGACAGGACCTTCGCCAGCGTCGCTGCCAGCCCACAGCTGGCAAGGGTATTGGCGATTCTCGACGCCTTTCCATTGTTCCTGCGGGCGGCGGGCCGGGAGGGGTTGGTCAAGTCGCTGGGCAAGCGCATCGACAAGCGTCTGGTCAAGCAGTGGCGCAAGTTGTACGAAGCGTTGCAGGACCCGGCCCACGATCGCCACCGCCTGCGTTTGCTGATCAAGCGTGCGCGGTATGGTGATGAGGCCTACCCGCAACTCGATCACGCTGGGAAAAAACTGCAACGTCTGCTGAAAAAGGCACAGGGCGACCTGGGCGATTGGCACGACCGCCTGCAATGGCTGCTGCAAGCGCGTGACCAGGCCGACCTGCTCCCCTGCAGGGCCGATTGGGAGCAGGAACTGCATGAGGCGGAGCGTCAGTCAGATATGACGCTGGACGCCCTGCAACAGGCACTGACGCGGCGCTATCACGGAAAATGACCGATATGCGGGCTGATTCCCCGGGGTTTGCTGGCTAGGATGAGCGGACCTTTTCCTTTGCAGGCAGGAGCCGGCCAATGAATTTCAACCAACTGCTCGACGCCGTGCGGGCCAACCCGGATTCCGTCAGCATCCCGCCCAGTTGGGCCCAGGGGCGCGCTGCTTTTGGCGGCTTGATGGCGGCCATGGTGTATGAATCCATGCGCCTCAAGATCTGCGACAACCGCCCGGTACGCTCATTGGCCATCAGCTTTGTGGCACCCGCGGCGGCGGATGTACCCATCCGCTTCGAGGTGGAGGTTTTGCGCGAAGGCAAGGCGGTTAGCACGCTGCTGGGCCGCGCCGTTCAGGCTGGCCAGGTGGTGACCTTGGTGCAGGGCAATTTCGGTGCGGGCCGGCCTTCGGTGGTGGAAGTGCCGGCGTTACCGGCCATAGAAATGCCTGCGCTCGACGAGGCGGCCCCGGAGTTGCCCTATATCAAAGGCGTTACCCCTGAGTTCATGCGGCATGTTGCCCTGCGCTGGGCAGTGGGCGGGTTGCCGTTCAGTGGCAATCAGTCGCGCAGGATGGGCGGTTGGGTACGCTTGCGGGATGTGCTGGAAGAACCGGTGAGCGAGGCGCACGTGCTGGCGTTGGTCGATGCCTGGCCGCCCAGCCTTATGCCGTTTCTCAAGCAGCCCGCTGCGGGCAGTACGCTGACCTGGACCATCGAGTTCATCCAGCCAACAGCGAAGCTGTCGACCCTGGATTGGTGTCGGTACTGCGTGGAGACCGAGCATGCGCGGGATGGCTATGGGCACGCTGCTGCGGCGTTGTGGACGGCGCAGGGCGAGTTGTTGGCGTTGAGCCGGCAGACCGTCACCGTTTTCGCCTGACCCTTGCAAGGCTGCTCACAAGGAGTGCTCCGGCAACTGACTCAGTGTCGGTGCTTGTGCCGCTCCCGCCAGGCCTTCCACCAGGCCCCGCTCAGCACGAAGCGCGGAAAGGTGATGAACTGCTCGGTCAGTAAGCGCTGCACGGCATCCTGGCGGTTGGCGAACGGCTCGGGCTGCTCGGCTTCAAGGCGGTGCCCTTGGCGCTGCAGGCCCAGCGCGGCGACCAGGGCAATTACACCCACCGCGATCTGGCCGAGGTCGAAACCGAACAGGCCGGACAGCACCAGTAGTGTCCCCAGAATGAACAGCGGAACAGCAATCAGGTGCAGTACCAGGTTGGCCGGGTGGCGGTGATTGTGGTGATAGCCGCGCCATTGCCAGGCGGGAAGATTGGGCAGGCGTTTGCTCATGGGGATTTCCTCTCGGTCATGCCCAAAGCTTAGTGCGGCCCCCGAGTGGGGGCCAATCGAGGCTAGCTATGCTGACTATAGCTTGAGCTGGCCAATGGCCTTGTTAAGCTCGCCGGCCAGGGTCGCCAGTTCGCTGCTGGTAGTCGCCGAACCGACCGTCTGCTGCACGGTCCGCTCGGTGACATCGCGGATGCTGACCACCGCGCGGTTCATTTCCTCGGCTACCTGGCTTTGCTGCTCGGCCGCTACAGCGATCTGGGTATTGCTTTCGCGCATCTGCGCCACGGCACCGGTAATTTCAGCCAGCGCCTCACCGGCTTCCTGTGCCTGACGCACGCAGTCGTCGGCCTTGTACGAGCTTTCCTGCATGAACTCCACCGCATCGCGGGTACCCGACTGCAGGGCCGAAACCATGGTAGTGATTTCATCCGTGGAGGTTTGCACGCGTTTGGCCAGGTTGCGCACTTCATCGGCCACCACGGCAAAGCCTCGGCCGAGGTCGCCGGCGCGCGCGGCTTCGATGGCAGCATTGAGCGCCAGCAAGTTGGTCTGTTCGGCAATACTGTGGATCACACTGACTACACCGTTGATCTTCTGACTGTCTTCGGCTAGCTGTCGAATCATCTCGGCAGTTTGCTGCACGCCGCTGGAAAGCCCGGAAATCGAATCCTGCACTCGGCTGACCACCGCTTGGCCGCTGCCGGCCAAGGTGTCGGCGGTTTGTGACAAATCGCGGGTGGCACCGGCGTGCTGGGCGATGTGGTGCACGGTCGCCGACATTTCGTTGATGGCAGTGGCGGCCTGGTCGGTTTCACTCTGCTGGCCGAGCATGCCATGGCGTACGTCGCTCATGCTGGCGGCCAGGCGTGCAGCGCCCGAGTCCAGTTGTGCTGCGCTGTGGGCGACGGTGCTGACCACGCGGTGATAGGTGGACTGCATGGCGTTGAAGGCCCCGGCCATCTGGCCGACCTCGTCGCCACTGGCCAGTGGTACGCGGGCCGACAGGTCGCCGGTTTTTTCCACGTGCAGCATCACGTCCTTGAGGGTGTTGAGCTGGCTGAGCAGGAAGCGGATCAGCAGTTGGGAGGCGCCGAGCATGGCCAGCATCAGGATCAGTACACACACCGCGTAATTGCTGAAGCGATCGAAGAAAACCTGACGCAGACTGGGGGACTGAGCCAGCACAGCCAACTGCTGGTCGCCGTTGCGCAGCACCTGTGCGCCACGCAGCGGGTTTTCACCGAGGATCCAGGCGCTCGGCAGTTCTACCCAGCCTTGGGTGTTGCGCAGGGCATCGAGCGCCTCCCCGGCGTAGGTTGGCGTTTGCCCTGTTGACCAACTGATGACGTTGGCCGGGCGTGGCAGTGCTTGCCCGGCTGGCCAGGCGGCCAGCAACTGAGCTTGTGCGGCCGCCTGGCTCTGAGCCGCCTCGGCACGTGCGCGTTGCTCCAGGTGCACGGCGTACAGCACCAGCAGCAAGGTGGTGACAAAGGCCACTGCGTTGACGGCCCAGAATTTGTACTTCAGGGAAACATTGCTAAGCCAGGCACCCATGGGCAGGTCTTCTCTGAGTTGAGCGGAAACAATATTGGCAAGGTGCCATCATTGTGCCCGCATCCTCGACGGGATTTGTTGATGCATATCAACGGCGTTCACCCGCTCCGCAGAAACCCGCAAGAATCAGGGGAGCTGGAAAAAGTCGCGCGCCGTTGCCGTGGTATGCGCCGCCGTGTGCTCGGCTGACTCACCGCGATGCGAGGCCACCTCGCGCAGTACCTCCGGCAAGAACGCCGGCTCGTTGCGCCCACTTTTGGGCTTGGGCCGCAAGCTGCGCGGCAGCAGATAGGGTGCGTCGCTTTCCAGCATCAGCCGGCCTTGAGGGATGTTGCCCACCAGCGGGTGCAGGTGAGTACCGCGGCGTTCGTCGCAGATCCAGCCGGTAATGCCGATGTGCAGGTCCAGGTCCAGGTAGGCGAACAGCGCCTCGCGCTCACCGGTAAAGCAGTGCACCACCGCGCCGGCCAGGTGGTCGCGGTAGTCCTTGAGAATCGCCAGCAAGCGCTCGCTGGCATCGCGCTCGTGCAGGAACACCGGCAGGCGCAGCTCCGCAGCCAGTGTCAGCTGGGCTTCCAGGGCTTTTTCCTGCAGCGGGCGAGGGGAAAAGTCGCGGTTGAAGTCCAGGCCACATTCGCCCACAGCGCGTACGCGCGGTTCACTCAACAACAGTCGCAACTGGCGCTCGCTGTCGGCATCCCAGGCCTTGGCATCGTGAGGGTGCACGCCGGCCGTGGCGAAGAGGTGCGCGCCGCTGGCATCCAGTTGTTGGCACAGCTCCAGCGCTTGTTCGCTGACCGCCAGGCTGGTGCCTGTCAGCAGCATTTGCGTAACGCCGGCCTCCAGTGCGCGCTCGACGATTGCTGCCTGTTGGTCATGGAAACTGCTGTTGGTCAGGTTGACGCCGATATCGATCAGTTGCATGGTGCTGTCTCGTGCCGCGGGACGGCCAGCATAGCAAATGCCGCGTTTTTCTGAAAAAACCAAGAACTTCATGCTGTTGCCGTGGTCATTTGCCGTCGTTCATCACTTGGCGGTGCACCCCATGGATGCCGCTCACCGACCACGGACACGTTTTCGCATGCTGCGATGCTGGCTCATTTTTCTGCTGACGCTCGGGTTGATCTTTACCGGCCCCGCCCAGGCGCGTACGCCGGGGCCACAGCAGAACATACCGCCTGCCAAGGTGCGTGACCTGCTGCAGATTCGCACCAGCAAAGTACTGCGAGTGCTGGTCAACCAGAGCCGCAACAGCTCGGGGGAGGTCAAGGGCGAGCCAGTTGGCATCGAGTATTATCGCCTGCGTGCCTTGGAGCATTTCCTCAATGCTCGTACCGCCGACGACCAGCAGATTCAGCTAAAGCTCATCCCGCGAGCCAAGGAGCAGTTGTTGGGCGCCCTGGCCCGCGGCGAGGGTGACCTGGCCGCGCCAGGCGAGCTGCTTGACCCCACGACGGTGGGCGCTGTCAGCAGCAGTGCGCCGATACTCGACCAGGTGCCGCTGACGCTGGTCGGGCGCAAAGGCGAGCGAAGTTTCAGCAAGGTCGAACAGCTGTCAGGGCGTACCGTCGCCTTGACCAGCGCCAGTGCCGCCGGGCCGCTGATCCAGCAGGTCAACCAGCAACTGGCACTGCGCAAGCGGCCGCTGATCAAAGTGGAGTGGGTCGATTCGACACTGGCGGTGGAGGATGTGCTGGAGATGGTACAGGCGGGTATCTACCACCTGACCGTGGTCGAGCAGCCCATTGCCCGGCGTTGGGCCCGGGTTATGCCGCGCTTGCGCCTGGACAGCCGGGTGCGCCTGGGGCCGCCGCAAGCCATGCGCTGGTATGTAGGGCGTGATGCGCCGCAACTGTTGGCAACAGTCGATCACTTTCTGCAAGGTTACCGCGCGCCAGACAACCAGGATGCGGCGTTCGAGCGTATCTACCGCCGCCAGTACCGGGTACACAACCCGTTGGCCAGCAAGGGCCGCCAGCGTCTGGCCTCGGTACGGGCAGTGTTGCAGAAACACGGCCAGGCGCAACAGATCGACTGGCTCAACCTGGCTGCACTGGCCTTCAAGGAGTCGACGCTCAACCCGGCTGCACGCGGCACTGGCGGTGCCCATGGCCTGATGCAGATTACCCCCGCGGCGGCCCAGCGGGTAGGGGTGAGCAATACCGCGACGGTAGATGGCAATGTCCTGGCCAGTGCCCGTTATCTGGCGCTTATCCGGCGCAAGTTTTTTGCCAGTGCCAAGATCAATGAGCGTGAGCGCATGGCCTTTGTGCTGGCAGCCTACAACCTTGGCCCCGAGCGGGTTCAGGCCATGCGCGCAGAGGCCCGACGGCGAGGGCTCAACGGTAACCAGTGGTTCTTCCAGACCGAGCGTATCGCCATGGAGCAGGTGGGGATGGGACCGGTCAATTTCGTCAATAGCATCAACAAGTACTACCTGGCGTTCAACCGCGAACGCACAGCACTGGAGCGCGTAGCGAAGCGTTAACAATCGATTATATCGATTGTTATGTTGGGTTTTTTGCGATTTTCATATCTATTGAATTGATTATGATGGCGCCCATCCCAACACAACTGCTTCGCTTCAAGGACGCTTCCACATGAACAACACTACCCTCAACGCACTGTTCTCTACTCGTGCTGGCGCAGGCCTAAGCGTTATCCGCATCCTGGTCGGCATTATCTTCATGGCCCATGGTGCGCAAAAACTCTTCGGCCTGTTCGGCGGCTACGGCCTGGAAGGCACCGGCCAATGGATGGAAAGCATCGGCCTGGCGCCGGGTTATCTGATGGCCTTGCTGTCCGGCAGTGCCGAATTCTTCGGTGGCCTGGCCTTGGTGGTCGGCCTGCTGGCTCGCCCGGCGGCCCTGGCGCTGACGGTGACCTTGATAGTGGAGATCGTTTCGGTGCACATCGGCAACGGCCTGTTCATGTCCAACAACGGCTATGAGTTCGCCCTGGCGCTGTTGGCCGGCACTGTTGCAGTCATGATCGAAGGCGCCGGCTGCTTTTCGCTCGACCGCCTGATCGCCCGCTAATCACCCCTATGCTGCGAGCAACGAGCCGCAGGCAAGCGCGGGCCAATACTCGGCTTGTTCTTGCTTGCGGCTTGTAGCTTGCAACTTGGGGCTCATCGCTCTAGCATACCGCCTGCGCCGATTTAAACAGCTACTTGCGGGGCGCAGGAAAGCCCCACCTCCGGGTCGTCCGAAATACCGCTAAAGCGCTGGTTCGGTGACGCCTCCCACCGCTGCCCAGCGGGATTCGCGAGGCGGAGAGAAACTCCATGAGTTGCCCACGTACCAGTGTCTGTTTGAGCCCTTTGCCTGCCAGCCAGGCGTCCCGTACACCGCGCATCCTGCTCGGCGGTCGGCATCAGCCCACCCTTTTGCGTCATCTTGAAGGCCTGTCACGGCGCAAGGGGCAGGCACGTGCCTTTCTGATCCAGTTTGCCGATAGCGGCTGCCACCTCGCGCAGTATGGCAATGACCGTTTCGATCTGGCTGTGATCCAGGCGCCGGTGCCGGATGAGGCCGCCGAAGTCATAGGCCATCTTACCCGCATCGCGCGTCAAGGCCTGATTACCCGCCGCTGAGGAATGCGCTATTGAGCACCAATATCATTACCACAGAAGGCCATGAGGCACTGAAGAAAGAGCTGGACCACCTGTGGCGGGTTTATCGTCCGGAAATCACCCAAAAGGTTGCCTGGGCGGCGTCGTTGGGTGACCGAAGCGAGAACGCGGACTACCAGTACAACAAGAAGCTGCTGCGCGAAATCGACCGCAGGGTGCGGTACCTGCGCAAGCGTCTTGAAGATGTGAAAGTGGTGGCCTATTCGCCTGAGCAGGAAGGTAAAGTATTTTTCGGTGCCTGGGTTGAGATCGAGAACGACGAGGGCGAGACCATGAAGTTTCGCATTGTCGGCTATGACGAGATCTACGGGCGCAACGATTACATTTCGATCGATTCGCCCATGGCTCGCGCCTTGTTGAAGAAGGAGGAGGGTGATGAGGTGGTGGTGCATACACCTACCGGTGAAGCGACCTGGTATGTGAGCAGCATCAGTTACGGCCAGGGCGTCTCGACGGACTGACTGGGCCCGTTTTGCGCCGCCCTGAGGCATGTGCTGTCCTTTTAAGGAATCGCCCAGCCCTCAGGGTCGCTCCTGCAGAAGCTCTGACAGCCAGGACTCAAGCCTCGCGCAACACCGCCAGCGGGCTGGCATTCAGCGCCCGCCGCGTTCCCAGCACCCCCGCACCACCCACCAGCAGCGCCCCCGCCAGCGGCAACACCAGCAACCACGGGTGCGGGCTCCACTGCAAGTCGAAGGCATAGCGATACAGTACCCAGGTAATCAGTTCGCAGCCCACGGCCGCCAATAGCCCGCTGGCCGCACCCAGCAGGCCGAACTCGATACGCCGTGCCTTGACCAGCAACGGCCGCGCCGCACCCAATGCCCGCAGCAGTGCGCCTTGGCGAATGCGCTCGTCCAGCGTGGCCTGCAAGCCAGCGAACAGCACGGCCAGCCCGGCGGCCAGCACGAAAAGCAGCACATATTCCACCGCCAGGGTGACCTGGGCGAGGATGCTGCGCAGCTGGTCGAGCAAGGCATCCACCTGCAGGATGGTCACCGCCGGAAACGCCCGTGACAGTGCCACTACATCCAGGTCATGCCCCGGTGCCAAATAGAAGCTGGTCAGGTAAGTGGTCGGCAGCCCCTGCAGCGTACCGGGCTGGAAGATCATGTAGAAGTTCGGCTGGAAGCTGTCCCAATGCACGCTGCGCAAGCTGCTCACGCGGGCTTGGCGTTGCTGCCCGCCAATATCGAACGTCAGCAGGTCGCCCATCTGCAGTTTCAGGCTGCTGGCCAGTTCCGCTTCCACCGAAACCCCGGGGATGTCGTTGTCGGCTGGCAAGGCTTGCCACCAGCTGCCGGCGCTCAACACATTGCCTTCGGGTAACTCGGCGGCCCAGGTCAGGCTAAGGTCGCGCTGCACCGCGCGCTCGCCTGCCGAGTCCTTGCTGACCATCTGCTGTACCGGTTTTTCGTTGATTTGCACCAGGCGTCCGGGTGTTACTGGGTAGAGCGGTGCCGAAGCGGCATTGACCTGGTGCAGGCGTTGAGCGAACAGCTCACGGTCATCTGGCAGGATGTTCAGGGCGAAGTGGTTAGGCGCATCCTTGGGTAACTGTGCTTGCCAGGTGTCGAGCAGCTCTGCGCGCAGCAGGGCGACCAAGGCCATGGCCAGCAGTATCAGGCCGAAGGCCAGGGCCTGGCCAGCCGCAGCCATGGGGTGGCGTAATAGCTGGCCCAGCCCCAGACGCCAGGTGAGTGGCGCTCCGGCCAGCAGTTGGCGCAGGCTGCGTAAACCGAGCAACAGCAGCCCGCCGAGCAGAAGTGCAGCGACCAGGCCGCCACCGAGCAGGGCGAAGGTGAGCAGCAGGTCGAGGCTCAGGCGCCACATGATGAGGCTCAGGGCGAGGAGGGCGGCGCCGTACACCAACCAACTGCGCGCAGGTATCGGCAGCAGGTCACGGCGCAGCACGCGCAGTGGCGGCACCTGGCCCAGCGCTGCAATCGGCGGCAGGGCGAAGCCAGCCAGTGCCACCAACCCGGTACCGATACCTGCCAGCGCTGGAATGATGCCGCCGGCGGGCACCACGCTCGGCAGCAAGCCGTGCAGCAGGCGGAACAGGCCCAGCTGAGCCAGCCAGCCGAGCAGGGCGCCGGCCAGGGCAGCGACCAGTCCGAGCATGGCCAGTTGCAGGCAATACAGGCCCAACGCCTGGTGGCGCGACAGGCCCAGGCAGCGCAGCAGGGCGCTGGCGTCCAGCCGGCGTGCAGCATAGCGGCTGGCCGACAGAGCCACGGCTACGCCTGCCAGCAGCACAGCCACCAGGCTGGCCATGTTCAGGTAGCGCTCGGCTTTGCCCAGGGCACCGCCGATCTGCTGGTTGCCATCGCGGGTGTCACGCAGGCGCTGGTTGGCGGCCAGGTCTTTTTCCACGGCCTGACGGTACTGCGCCAGCGCCTCGGCATCGCCGCGCCACAGGTCGCGGTAGGTGACCCGGCTACCCGGCTGGATCACACCGGTGGCTTCCAGGTCGGCCAGGTTCATCATCACGCGCGGGGTAAGGCTGTAGAAGTTGTTGGCGCGGTCCGGTTCGTAGGTAAGCACACGGCTCATGCGCAGGGATTTCATGCCCACGTCGATGCTGTCGCCGATCGCCAGCCCCAGTGCCGCCAACAGGCGCGGTTCTACCCACACCTCGCCACGGGCAGGGCCGCCGCCGGGTGTTTCTTCGGCATAGGGTGCCGGAGCGCTGCGTACTTGCCCGCGCAATGGGTAGGCGCCGTCGGCGGCCTTGACGCTGGACAGCTGGATGCCATTGTCACCGCCGACCACGCTGGTGAACTCGACCACGTGTGCATGGCGCAAGCCCAGTGCCTTGCCGGCATCGAGCTGTTGTCCGCGGGCCGGGGCGCTGCCCTGCAGTACCAGGTCGGCGCCAAGGAACTCGCTGGCACGCAGCTGCATGGCGCCGTTGAGGCGGGCGCCGAAATAGCCGATGGCGGTGCTGGCGGCTACCGCCACCAACAGGGCAAAGAACAGCACGCGCACTTCACTGGCGCGAACATCGCGCAGCAACTGGCGCAGTGCCAGGCGACACAAGCGGGACAGCGGCATATGGCTCACCGGGCCTCCATCGGCGCCACAAGGCGGCCCGCGTCCAGGCGGATCTGGCGCCGGCAGCGGCGGGCCAGGCGTTCGTCATGGGTGACCAGCACCAAGGTAGTGCCGCGCTCCTTGTTCAGCTCGAACAACAAGTCGCTGATGCGCTCGCCGGTGTGGCTGTCGAGGTTGCCGGTGGGCTCATCGGCAAACAGCACCGCAGGCTGCGCGGCGAAGGCGCGGGCGATTGCCACGCGTTGCTGCTCGCCGCCCGACAACTGCCGAGGTGTGTGGCTCAGGCGCTTGCCCAGGCCGACCCGTTCCAGCAAGGTGCGAGCCTGTTCGCGGGCATCGCGGCGGCCGTCCAGTTCCAGTGGCAGCATGACATTTTCAAGGGCATTGAGGCTGTCGAGCAGCTGGAACGACTGGAACACGAAGCCCACATGTTCGGCACGCACACGGGCACGCTGGTCTTCATCCAGTGGCCCCAGGTCGTGGCCGGCGAGCATGACTTTGCCGGCGCTGGGCCGGTCGAGGCCGGCGAGCAGGCCGAGCAGGGTCGATTTGCCGGAGCCCGAGGCGCCGACGATGGCCAGGCTGTCGCCTTGGGCCAGGTCGAGAGAAAGCGCGTGGAGGATGGTGAGGTCACCTTCCGCGCTGGGGACCACTTTGCTAAGGTTCTGCGCAACGAGAATGCTGGGGCTCATGGAGAATCCGATGCGAGTGTGGTGGTTGAGTGCCGGTCTGGCCCTGTATTGCCTGGCCCAGAGCGCAGCGGCAGGAACACTGCTGATTGTTGGCGATAGTATCAGCGCCGGTTTTGGCCTGGATAGCCGCCAGGGCTGGGTGTCTCTCTTGCAGGCCCGCCTCAGGGAGGAAGGTTTTGACGATAAAGTGGTCAATGCGTCGATCAGTGGCGACACCAGCGCAGGCGGCCAGGCGCGGCTGCCGGCGCTGCTTGCAGCACATAAACCAAGCCTGGTGGTGCTGGAGCTGGGCGGCAACGATGGTCTGCGCGGGCAGCCGCCTGCTCAATTGCAACAAAATCTTGCCTCGATGATCGAGCACTCGCGCGAGGCAGGTGCCAAGGTGCTGCTCTTGGGCATGCGCCTGCCGCCCAATTATGGTGTGCGTTACACCACTGCATTTGCCAAGGTGTATGAACAGCTGGCGGTGGACAAACAGGTTCCTTTGGTGCCGTTTTTCCTCGAAGGGGTAGGGGGTGTACCTGAGTTGATGCAGGCTGATGGCATCCATCCGGCCCAGGGTGCTCAGCAGCGGCTGCTGGAAAATGCCTGGCCAGCGATAAAACCCTTGCTGTGACGCTTTAAACGGGGACGCCTTTCGGCTAATGTTGCGCCCCCCGTTTCGAGTGCTCCAAATGCCGCGCCCTGCCTGGTCCCTGTATGCCTATCAACTGATCGAGCCCGATGAGCAGCTCGACCTGTTCGCCTGCCAGGAAATCCGCGTCCACCTCGTGGCCCGCCAGCTTGAGCTGGGCGTGCCGGTCGACCGTACTTTGTGCGGCGGCCTGCTGCCAGCCCAGCCGCGTTGGTCGGGGGTGCCGCGATCGATCTATCGCGATGGCCGCCTGTGTGAGCTGTGCCGTGCCATCCTCGATGCCCAGCGACGTGGCATGCGCCCGGTGTGGCCAGAGCTGCACGGCAGCTGAACGACAAGCGCCTTTCATCATCTGAAACGTTTGCAACGTGCCAATGCCTCCCGCTTGCATCGGCGCGGGTGTACAATCGATCCTCTTGACCCACCTTTCGAAGGATTTACCGGATGTTGCCGCGCTTTCCTGCCGTCACCCGTAGCCTGTCCCTGGCCGCCCTGTTGGTAGCGGGCCCCGCTGCTGCGCTGGAGCTGCCACTGCCACCGCCCGGTGAAGACATCGTCGGCCAGGTGCATGTGATCAAGGCAAAGTACGAGGACACGTTCGCCGATATCGGCACCGCAAACGACCTTGGCTACCTGGAAATGATCGCCGCCAACCCGGGCGTGGACCCTTGGCTGCCGGGCGCCGGCACCGAGATCATCCTGCCCACCCGTTTCGTCCTGCCGCCGGGCCCGCGTGAAGGCATCGTCATCAACCTGGCCGAGTACCGCTTGTACTACTTCCCTAAGGGGCAGAGCGTGGTGTACACCTTCCCGCTGGGTATTGGTCGCGAGGGTTGGGGGTCGCCGATCGCCAACACCAGGATCACCGCCAAGACGCCCAACCCGACCTGGACGCCGCCCGCTTCGATTCGCAAAGAGCACGCAGCTGACGGTGACATCCTGCCGACCGTCGTGCCGGCTGGCCCGGACAACCCGCTTGGGCCGTTCAAGTTCACCTTGGGCGTGCCGGGCTACCTGATCCATGGTTCGAACAAGAAGTTCGGCATTGGCATGCGCACCAGTCACGGCTGCTTCCGCATGTTCAACAATAACGTGCTTGAACTGTCGAAGATGGTGCCGGTAGGGACTCCGGTGCGCATCATCAACGAGCCTTACAAGTTCGGTATCAGTGGCGGCAAGGTCTATCTTGAGGCACACACGCCGCTGGATGACCACGGCAACCCGTCGGTGGTCGACAAACACACCGCCGTTATCAATACCTTGCTCAAGCGCGAAGACCTGGCCAATAACCTACGCATGAACTGGGACATGGTGCGTGATGTGGTGGCCGCTGAAGATGGTATGCCGGTAGAAATTGCCGTGCCGGTGGATAACCAGGCGGGCGCACCGATGGTGACGAGCATTCCGCCCGAACTGCAGTAAGGTAATTTCGACACACCCAGGCCTGCCTTAGTGCAGGCCTTTTCGTACCTGCTGGCCGCGTTTGCCGGTTTCAAAGGCAATAAAAAAGCCGACCCACAAGTGGGTCGGCTTCTTAACAATCCGTGAGGATTATTACTTGCGGCTGGCTTTGTCCAGCATACGCAGAGCGCGCTCGTTGGCTTCGTCAGCGGTCTGCTGAGCCTTCTGAGCGGCTGCCATTGCGTCGTCAGCCTTACGGTAGGCTTCGTCAGCACGAGCTTGAGCGCGAGCTGCTGCGTCTTCAGTCGCAGTCAGACGAGCTTCGGTTTCTTTGGATACGCTGCTGCAACCGGTAGCCAGAACTGCGGCCAGAGCCAGAGCAGAGAATTTCAGAACGTTGTTCATCGTGTTCCCCTTCAAGGACTTTCTATTAAATAGCCATCTCTCAGGAAAGAGAAACTGGCCGGCGTACATAGTACCCATTACTTGTAGTAAGTAAACTGACAGAGCGCAAGAACTGCAAAAAAAATGTTGCTTGACCCTGCGCCGACAAGATTTGCGACGTGTCTGTGAAAAAAATGTGCAGGGTTCGCAAGCGATTGTGGTACTGGAACTTTTTTGTTGAACTAAGGGTGACTTTAACTGTCGATCAGCGTCTTAAGCCCTAGAACATCCGGTGGCTGTTGGGCGGGCTTGGGAAAGTCGCCCGGGCGGCGTTTTGAGCATTTTTAACCGCCACCACCTTGAGCAATCCCGCTTGCGGTGCCTACTATCTTGTGAGTGCCAGAGGATCCGAACGATTACAATCGTCCAATCGTCGAAGCGGCAACAGGTGGCGTAGAGGATTCTGTGCCGGATAAACCACCATCGGTTAAGGTATGGGTCTGCCGAGAAGACCTGCGAGGAGTAGTGATGAGCGAAGCGCTGACCATCCACCATGACCAGGCCGGTCATCAGTTCGAGACCAACGTGGACGGTCATCGTGCCTATCTGACGTACATGGATCTGGGCAAGCAGACGCTGGACATCTATCGCACCTTCGTGCCCAACGCCCTGCGCGGCCGCGGGATTGCTGCCGCCCTGACCGAGCGTGCCCTGGAGTACGCCGAGCAGATGGGCTACACGGTGATCCCGTCTTGCTCGTATGTGGAACGTTACATGGAGCGCCAACAGCGGCATTCGAGCAAGGCCTGAGCTGACGACAGGTACCAGACACAACAAAAAACGCCGGGCAGTGCCCGGCGTTTTTTGTTCGCGCAATATTCAACTGCGCTTACGCTGCGGCAGCACATCCTTGAGCTTGGCATGCATGCTGCGCAGGGTTTTCTCGGTGGCCGACCAGTCGATGCAGGCGTCCGTGATCGACACCCCATACTGCAGATCGTCCAGGTTTTTCGGAATCGACTGGCAGCCCCAGTTCAGGTGGCTTTCGACCATGAGGCCGATGATCGACTGGTTGCCTTCGAGGATCTGGTTGGCGACGTTCTCCATCACCAGCGGTTGCAAGGCCGGGTCCTTGTTGGAGTTGGCATGGCTGCAGTCGACCATGATGTTGGCCTTGATCTTGGCCTTGGCCAGGTCCTGTTCGCACAGGGCGACGCTGACCGAGTCGTAGTTCGGCTTGCCATTGCCGCCGCGCAGTACCACGTGGCCGTATGGGTTGCCCTTGGTGGTGACGATCGACACGCCGCCTTCCTGGTTGATGCCCAGGAAGCGGTGCGGCTTGGACACCGACTGCAGGGCATTGATGGCAACGGTCAGGCCGCCGTCGGTGCCGTTCTTGAAGCCCACCGCCGAGGACAGGCCCGAGGCCATCTCGCGGTGTGTTTGCGACTCGGTGGTGCGGGCGCCGATGGCCGACCAGCTGATCAGGTCTTGCAGGTACTGTGGGGAAATCGGGTCGAGCGCTTCGGTGGCAGTCGGCAGGCCCATTTCGGCCAGGTCCAGCAGCAACTTGCGGCCGATGTGCAGGCCGTCCTGGATCTTGAACGAGTCATCCAGGTACGGGTCGTTGATCAGCCCTTTCCAGCCGACGGTGGTGCGCGGCTTTTCGAAGTACACGCGCATGACCAGGTACAGCGTATCGGACACTTCTTCGGCCAGCACTTTCAGGCGCTCGGCGTATTCGTGGGCAGCCTTGATGTCGTGGATGGAGCAAGGGCCGACCACGACGAACAGGCGATGGTCCTTGCCGTCGAGAATATTGCGCACGACTTCACGGCCGGCAGTCACGGTCTGCAGGGCCTTGGCGCTGAGGGGGATTTCCTTCTTGAGCTGATCAGGGGTGATCAGGGTCTCGTTGGAGGCAACGTTCAAGTCATCGATCGGTAAATCAGCCATCGTGTTACTCGTCAGGTCACGGGTGCCGGCCGCCAACTAACCCCGTGCGGCCCAGCAGCAAGAATAATCGCAGCGGGGAGCCGAACCTTAGCGCGTTACAGGTGGCACGACAATGGGCTTGACCCAGTCATTGTGGGGTTTTTACCTGAGCGAAGGTGTTGCGTGCGAATGGACTGCCCAGCGCTGCGTAACCTGTGTAAAAAGAGCGCTGACTATAGACCTGGAGATTGGCATGCATTCTCACCCCCCTCGCATCGGCATCATCGGCAGCGGTGCCATTGGTGGCTTTTATGGGTTGATGCTGGCCCGGGCCGGTTTCGACGTGCATTTTCTGTTGCGTAGTGAGTATCAGGCCGTTTGTGAACAAGGGCTGAGCCTGGACAGTGCCGTGCATGGCGCATTGCAGATGAGGGTGCAGGCGTATGCCAGTGCCACCGACATGCCGCCCTGTGACTGGCTCCTGATCGGGGCCAAGGCCACCAGCAACGAGCAGTTGGCTCCGTTGATCGTCCAGGCCGCTGCGCCCGGCGCCAAGGTGGTGCTGTTGCAGAACGGCCTGGGTGTAGAGGAACAGTTGCGTCCGGCCTTGCGGAGCGACATGCACCTGCTCGGCGGCCTGTGCTTCATCTGCGTTAACCGCCAGGCACCAGGTGTCATTCGTCACCAGGCTTTGGGTGCGGTCAACCTGGGTTATCACAGCGGGCCGGCCAGCGATTGTGGTGTCGCGCTGGTGAATGAAGGCGCCGGGTTGTTCCAGGCTGCGGGGATCGACTCGCAGGTCATGCCGAACCTGGCCTTGGCACGCTGGCAGAAGCTGGTGTGGAACGTGCCTTACAACGGCCTGTCGGTATTGCTGGGGGCTAGCACCGCGCCGCTGATGGCCGACAGCAATGCCCGCGCGCTGATACAGGCCTTGATGGCCGAGGTGGTGCAGGGCGCGGCAGCCTGTGGCCATGTGCTGCCCGAAGGCTATGCCGAGCACTTGTTCCAGGTGACCGAGCGCATGCCCGACTACTGGCCGAGCATGTATCACGACCACGTCCACAAACGCCCGTTGGAGCTGGGGGCCATCTATGCCGAGCCGCTGGCACGCGCACGGGCGGCAGGCTGCAACCTGCCGCGCATTGAGATGCTGTACCAGGCGCTGAGTTTCATCGACAGCGGCAACAGGCCTGCCTGAAGGGGCGGAGGCTTCGGCGGGGCGCTACAGCCCGCGGCCACAGCGCGCCGGACGGCAAAGCGAGCGTCCGGCGCGCTGCTAAGCTGAAGCTTGCTCTGCCGCTGCGGCAGTCGAGGAGGTCGAATGATCCGCTCCATGCTGTACGCCACCGACCTCGGTGTCTACGCCCCTTTCGTGATGCAACACGCGCTGGCCCTGGCGCGCACGTTCAGTGCCGAGCTGTATGTGATCCACGCGGTAGAGCCGATGGGGCAGTTCGCCGAATCCCTCCTGCAAAGTTACCTTGATGAGCAGACGCTCGACCAGTTGCATCGCCAGGGGGTGAACACAGTGATGGCGAACATAGAGCAGCGTGTGCTGGAAAACTTTCGTGACGAGCTGGGCGAAGAGGCTGACCTGGCGGTGATCAAGGCCGTGCGGGTGCGTCAGGGTGACCCGGCGCAGGTGATTCTCGACCAGGCTCAGCGGCTAAGCGTCGACCTGTTGATATTCGGTAGCCACAGTGCGGGTGCCGGGGTGGATGTACCGTTGGGGCGTACGGCGGTGCGGCTGCTGCAGCTGTCGCCGGTGCCGGTGTACATGGTGCCCTTGGCGCAGCATCTGGGGCGTAGGAAAGCATGAAGATAGGTGTAGGCCGTCTCCGTGGGCATGTAACAAAATAGTTCTAGATTTATTTCAAGAACCACTAATATAGTTATATATCGTCGCTGCCTGCTGCCGCGGACTCATCGCTGAACCGAGGGAAACCTATGAAGCTTCAACAACTGCGCTACATCTGGGAAGTGGCGCACCATGACCTCAATGTCTCCGCGACGGCGCAGAGCCTGTATACCTCCCAGCCAGGTATCAGCAAGCAGATCCGCCTGCTCGAAGACGAATTGGGTGTTGAAGTATTTGCCCGCAGCGGCAAGCATCTGACCCGCGTTACCCCGGCCGGTGAGCGCATCATCAACACAGCAGGCGAAATCCTGCGCAAGGTCGAGAGCATCAAGCAGATTGCCCAGGAGTTCTCCAACGAGAAGAAGGGCACGCTGTCCATCGCCACCACCCACACCCAGGCGCGCTATGCGTTGCCGCCGGTTATCAGCAGCTTCATCAAGCAGTATCCGGAAGTGTCCCTGCACATGCACCAAGGTTCGCCCATGCAGATTGCCGAGATGGCAGCGGACGGTACGGTCGACTTCGCCATCGCCACCGAGGCGCTGGAGCTGTTCGGCGACCTGATCATGATGCCGTGCTACAAGTGGAACCGTTGCGTCGTGGTGCCACAAGGTCACCCGCTGGCCAAGCTGCCGAAATTGACCCTGGAAGCAGTCGCCGAATACCCGATCGTCACCTACGTGTTCGGCTTCACCGGGCGCTCGAAGCTGGATGAGGCTTTCAATCACCGCGGCCTCACGCCAAAAGTGGTCTTCACCGCGGCTGACGCCGACGTGATCAAGACTTATGTACGCCTGGGGCTGGGCGTGGGTATCGTTGCCGGCATGGCTGTGGACGCCAAGCTCGACAGTGACTTGGTGGCGCTGGATGCCAGTGAGCTGTTCGAAGCCAGCATCACCAAGATCGGCTTCCGTCGTGGTACCTTCCTGCGCGGCTTCATGTGCGACTTCATCGAGAAGTTTGCCCCGCACCTGACTCGTGAAGTGATGGCCAAGGCCATTCAGTGCCACAACAAGCAAGAGCTGGAAGAGTTGTTCGAAGGTGTCGAGCTGCCGGTGCACTGATTCGGGAATGCTGGGGCCGCTGTGGGAGTAACTGTCTAGCTCAATTTCTAAAAGCTGGCGCGATCCCTGTGGGAGCGGGCTTGCCCGCGAATACGGGCGAAGCCCGTGCCATCCACCGCGGTGTCTTCTTCGCGGGTAAACCCGCTCCTACCAGAGCGCCAGGACTAGCTCAAGCCTTGCTGATCAGGTTGCCCGCATGCAACCCGCATTCCTTCTGTGTCGACTCTTCCCACCACCAGCGCCCTTCACGCTCATGCTGGTTTGGCAGCACCGGGCGGGTGCACGGCTCGCAGCCAATGCTGATGAAGCCACGCTCGTGCAGGCTGTTGTACGGCAGCTCGAGCATGCGGATATAGCCCCATACCTCTTCACTGCTCATCTGCGCCAGTGGGTTGAACTTGTACAGCGTGCGCTCAGGCGTGGAGAAGGCGCTGTCGATTTCCAGTGCTGCCACCTGGCTGCGGGTGCCGGGGCTTTGGTCGCGGCGCTGGCCGGTAGCCCAGGCGCTGACGGTGGCCAGCTTGCGTCGCAGTGGCTCGATCTTGCGAATGCCGCAGCACTCGCCATGGCCGTCCTTGTAGAAGCTGAACAGGCCCTTTTCCTTGACGAACGGGTCGAGCTTGGCGCGGTCGGGGCTGAGGATCTCGATCGGCAGGTTGTACTGTTCGCGTACCTGGTCGATGAACCGGTAGGTCTCCGGGTGCAGGCGCCCAGTGTCGAGGCTGAATACCTTTACCTGCTTGTTCAGCTTCCAGGCCATGTCGACCAGCACCACATCCTCGGCGCCGCTGAAGGAGATCCACAGGTCATCACCGAAGTGCTCGAAGGCCAGCTTGAGGATGTCTTGTGGGGACTTGTTGGCATAGGTCGCGGCCAGGGCGGCGACGTCGAAGGGTTGGCTCATCAGGCGGTTTCCATCTTGGCTGTGGCGCTGTGCGCTCGTAGTGGTGTGATGGTAACAAAAAACGCGGTCTAGAAGGGCTTACAAGCCCTGCAGGGTCTGCATCAGCACCCGCACTTTGGCTATCGACTCTTCATATTCGGCCTGCCACTGCGAATCGGCTACCACCGCACCGCCGCCCCAGCAACTGACCTGGCCATCTTTGATCAGCAAGCTGCGAATGGCGATCGAACTGTCCATTTCGCCACGCACATCCACATACAGCAGCGAGCCGCAGTACAGCGCACGGCGTGCTGGTTCCAGTTCGTCGATGATCTGCATGGCGCGGATTTTCGGTGCGCCGGTGATCGAGCCGCCTGGGAAGCTGTCGCCGATCAGGTCCAGCGCATCCTTGTCGCTGGCCAGCTGGCCGGTGATGCTGCTGACCAGATGGTGCACGTTGGGGTAGCTCTCCAAGCTGAACAGTTCCGGGACCTTCACTGAACCGATCTCACACGTGCGCCCAAGGTCGTTGCGCAGCAGGTCGACGATCATCAGGTTTTCCGAGCGGTCCTTTGGGCTGTGCAGCAGCTCTTCGGCATTACGCTTGTCTTCAGCCGGGTCGCTGGCGCGCGGGCGGGTGCCCTTGATCGGCCGGGTTTCCACCTGGCCTTGGCTGACGCGGATGAAGCGCTCGGGCGAAAAGCTCAGCAGGGTACTGCCGTCGGCCAGTTGCTGGTAGCCGGAGAAGGGTGTCGGGCAGGCTTGGCGCAGGGCCTGGTAGGCCCGCCATGGATCGCCTTGGCAGGGCGCACGAAAGCGCTGGGTGAGGTTGATCTGGTAGCAGTCACCGGCCTGGATGTAGCGTTGTACCTGGTCGAAAGCTGTTTTGTACTGCTCGGGCTCCAGGTCACCGGCCATCGGCGCGAGTAGGCGGAAGTCGCCGGTGGTGGCGGTGGTGTCCTGGAACAGGCTGATCAGGCGTTCGCGTTTGTCGCCTGCCAGGCTCGGGTGGAACACCAGCTGGCTGGTGCCGAGCAGATGATCGCTGACCAGTGCCCAGTCATACAGGCCCAGTTGTGCGTCTGGCAGGCCGAGGTCGTCCACGGCCAGACTTGGCAGGTGTTCCAGGCGGCGGCCGAAGTCGTAGCTCAGGTAGCCGATCAGGCCGCCGGCGAAGGGTAGTTCTATACCGTTGGGCAAGTCCGCGTGGCCCAGTTGTTCCAGGGCAGCACGCAGGCGCTGGAGGAAGACGCGGCCCTCTTCATCGGGCTGCGCCTGCAGTTGTTGCAGCGGCCATGCGCTGAGCAGGTCGAACCGGCCGCGTTCGGCGCCGGGGCGGGCGCTGTCGAGCAGGATCGCACCGGGGGCCTGGCGCAGGTGGGCGAAATAGGCGGCAGGGTCGGGCTTGTAGGGCAGGGGGTGTAGCGTGCAGGTCGGCATCAGTATGGACGGCGATGTAAAAGCGAGGAGGGCGATTGTAGACCTGTGCAGGAAAAGCGCCTAGCGCTGGGTACGACATTCAACGCTGTGTTTGGCCCATGCGCAGCACAAGGCAGCCCCTGCAGGTCGAGTGAAGCACTTGAACCCCGTGCAGTGGCAGCCTTGTGCTGTGAGTGGGCTGCAAGGCAGCCCCTGTATTTCAGCGGTTAGGCACATGCCCGAACAAACCCTGCGCTACCCGTACCCGCTGCTCGGCGTCTTCGCTCACACCCTCCTTGGCCAGTGCTTCGATGTGTGCCTCGATGGCATGGGTGCGTTGAGTCAGGCCGCAATCGTTGGCAATCTGGATGTTCAGCCCCGGGCGGGCGTTGAGCTCCAGAATCAGCGGGCCTTTCTCCTGGTCAAGCACCATGTCCACACCGATATAGCCCAGGCCACACAGTTCATAGCAGCCAGCGGCCAGTTTCATGAAACCGTCCCAGTTCGGCAGTTGCACGCCGTCCACCGCGTTGGTGGTGTCCGGGTGCTTGCTGATGATGTTGTTCAGCCAGGTGCCGCGCAGGGTCACGCCGGTGGCCAGGTCGACACCCACGCCGATGGCGCCCTGGTGCAGGTTGGCCTTGCCGCCGGACTGGCGAGTCGGCAGGCGCAGCATGGCCATCACCGGGTAGCCCATCAGCACGATGATGCGGATGTCCGGCACGCCTTCGTAACTGATGCTCTTGAATATCTGGTCCGGGGTCACGCGGTACTCGATCAGTGCGCGGTCGCGGTGCCCGCCGAGAGAGTACAGCCCGGTGAGGATGCTGGAAATCTGGTGCTCGATTTCCGCATGGCTGATGATCTTGCCCGACACCGTGCGGTAGCGGTCCTCGAAGCGGTCGGCGATTACCAGGATGCCATCACCGCCGGCGCCTTGCGCCGGCTTGATGACGAAATCGCTGCGCCCGCCAATGATCTGGTCGAGCTTCTCGATCTCTTTTTCGGTCTCGATGATGCCGTACATTTCCGGCACATGGATGCCGGCCGCCAGCGCGCGCTCCTTGGTGATGATCTTGTCGTCGACGATCGGGTACAGGTTGCGCTTGTTGTACTTCAGCACATAGTCCGCGTTACGCCGGTTGATCCCCATGATGCCCCGGGCCTCCAGGGCTTTCCACGTCTTGATCAGGCCAAACATCAGGTGTCAGCCTTATTCAGGAAAGCCTTGAAGCGCACGAGCTCGGTCAGGCGGTAGCCGCGATAACGGCCCATCGCCAGCATGAAGCCCACCAGGATCAGCAGCACTGCCGGGAAGGTGAACACGAAGTACACCAGTTCCGGCACCATCATCAGCAGGTGTGCCAGGGCAGCGGCGAACAGGGTGCCGACGGCCACTTTCATGGCATGTCCACCACCACGCTCCTCCCAGGTGATCGACAGGCGTTCGATGGTCATGGTCAGGATCACCATGGGGAACAGTGCTACCGACAGTCCGCGTTCAAGGCCCAGCTTGTGGCTGAACAGACTGATGGCGGCAATCAGCACCACGACAAAGGTCAATACCACCGACAGGCGTGGCAGCATCTGCAGCTTGAGGTGTTCCAGATACGAGCGCAGCGACAGGCCCAGGGCAGTGATCACCGTGAACAGCACAATACCAAAGCCCAGCTGGGTTTCGCGGAACGCCAGGGCAATCAGCACCGGTGTGAATGTGCCCAGGGTCTGGATACCGATCAGGTTGCGCAGCACCAGGATCACCAGCACGCCGATCGGGATCATGACCATGATCATGAAGGTCTGCTGGGTTTGCAGCGGGAGGCCGTACAGCGAGTATTCGAGGAAGTCGGCGTCAGTGTTCTCGTCGGTCAGCTTGGCCAGGCGGATGGCGTTCATCTCGCTGTTGTTCATGCTGAAGGTGACGTTGGCCTTCTTGCCGCCATCGACGGTGATCAGGTTGTCGTCACCGGTCCACCACAGCAGGCGGTCGCTCGGCAGGCCTTGCTCACCGGTGTCCGGGTTGAAGTACAGCCAGTCGTCACCGTTGAAGCTGCGCAACCACAGCTCCGGGGTTTGCGGGGTGTCGGCCAGCAGGCGGATGGTGTGCACCCGTTCCATTGGCACGTGGGCGATCGACAGCAGCAGGTCGATGACCTCGGCTTTCTTCATCGCCGAAGTGTCGCCGGCCAGCAGTAGCTTGACGTTGTCGTCGTTTAGGTTGTTGACCCGCTTGATGGTCTCGCTGACGAAGGTCTCGACGTCAGCCGAGTGCTGACGTATAGGCGCCATCAGCGCTTCGGCGGCGATCTTTTCGGGGCCTTCGACGGCCAGGCTGTCACGGAAGGTCGGGCCTTTGACCTTGGTCTTCTCGCTGCTGTAGCGCTTGGTCAGTACCAGGCGGTAGTAGAGGGTCTGTTTGCCACTGGCGCGACGTGCCGACCAGGTAACCTTGCGGTTGCCGTCTGCACGGTTGATGCTGACCCCGTAGTTGTTGGAGATGAAGCTCTCGTTGAGGCTGACGTAGTCGCGGTTCAGCGGTGGCACGAACATCTGCACCTTGACCGGATCCTTGCTGTTGGCCACGAACTCGACCTTGGCGTCGATGTTCCACAGGTCGTCGGTTTCATCCTCGGTCACCGGGATGCCGAGCACGAAGATCTGATAAGCCGTGACCGCCACGCCCAATAGCACCAGCACGGTGATCAGGGCTTTCAGATGGAGGGTAAGAGAGCGCATCGGGATTACTCTGCTTTGGGAGCGTCGGTGGCACAGGCAGGTTTGCCGGCCGCGTATTTAAGGCTTGGGTCAACCAGTGCGTCGAAGTGCTTGAGCGCCTCGGAGCCGATCAGCAGCGGGAACTGGAAGGCGCTGCGGTCGGTGAGGTTGACTTCGATGGTGCGTCTGGCCTGGCCCATGCAGATTTCGAGTTCGATGACCGGACGGGCCGTGTAGGCCTTGCCCGATTCGGCATCATAGTCGCCAGCCCGGCGCTTGATCTTGCTGACGCGTGCCAGTGGGCGTTCGATCGGGTGCGAATGGGCCGCATCGATCGCGAGGTAGAAGCGTACCCAGCTTTCGCCATTGCGCTTGAACCGTTTGATGTCGCGGGCGCTGAGCGATGCGGTCTTGGCGCCGGTGTCGAGCTTGGCGGCCACTTCCAGATCCAGGTCGCCCAGATGCGCGTATTCGTTGAGACCATACACGGTCTTGCCCGCAGCCTGGCCAAGGGCCGGCAGCAGGGTGAGGCATAACAGCAATAAAACGGGTGTAAGTCTCATATTCCTGGCGCGGTGCTTTGCAAGGTTCTAGGCAAGGTTCAGGGCAAGAAGACTGGCAATTACTGCGCAAGCTTCCTCGTTTATCTGTCAACAAGCATGCATGCATCCATGACAGACAGGCTATCCATACCCCATCGGAGGCGCGGCATTCTATCACGCCGACGTCTTGACGCCAGCGGTGCGCGATCTGACAGCGTAGAAGTGGTGATAGTTCGTGATTAGACGATTGTCGACAATATTCATTTTGTCTTTGACTTGGCGGTCTCATTTAGCTAGTTTCTGACGAGTAGTTTTAAAAGGTGTCGACAATATGCAGGACCTTTCCACCCCCGGGCCGGTGCTGGCAGACGAAACGGAAACCCTCTCCGAAAACGTCTTCCGGCGCATCCAGGCGGCCATTGTCAAGGGTGATATCGCCCCCGGTAGCAAAATTTCCGAGCCGGAGTTGGCGCGCACCTATGGCATCAGCCGTGGGCCGCTACGCGAGGCTATTCACCGCCTTGAAGGCCAACGCCTGCTGGTGCGCGTGCCGCATGTGGGCGCGCGGGTGGTATCGCTCAATCACGCCGAGCTGATCGAGCTGTACGAAATCCGTGAGTCGCTGGAAGGCATGGCCTGCCGCCTGGCCGCTGAACGCATGAGCCAGGCTGACATCGACGAACTGCGCCGGGTGCTCGACACCCATGAGCGCGACGCTGCGTTCCAGGCGGGCCTGGGCTACTACCAGCAGGAAGGCGACTACGACTTCCATTACCGGATTATTCAGGGTAGCGGCAACCAGACCCTGGTCAAGATGCTCTGCGGCGAACTGTACCAACTGGTGCGCATGTACCGTATCCAGTTCTCTGCCACGCCCAACCGGCCACGCCAGGCCTTTGCCGAGCACCATCGCATTCTTGATGCCATCGCCGACCGCGACGGCGAACTGGCCGAACTGCTGATGCGTCGTCACATCGGCGCGTCCAAGCGCAATATCGAGCGTCACTACCTGGACGCCCACAACAACAGCACACGAGGTGAGAAATGACAGTCAAGAGCACCCCCGGTCAGCGTTTCCGTGACGCCGTTGCCGCTGAACATCCGCTGCAGGTGGTTGGCGCCATCAATGCCAACCATGCCCTGCTGGCCAAGCGTGCCGGCTTCAAGGCCATCTACCTGTCTGGTGGTGGCGTGGCCGCCGGCTCCCTGGGCCTGCCAGACCTGGGCATCACTGGCCTGGACGACGTGCTCACCGACGTGCGCCGTATCACCGACGTGTGCGACCTGCCGCTGCTGGTGGATGTCGACACCGGCTTCGGCGCTTCGGCCTTCAACGTCGCCCGTACCGTGCGTTCGATGAGCAAGTTCGGCGCTGCCGCCATCCACATCGAGGACCAGGTTGGCGCCAAGCGTTGTGGCCACCGTCCCAACAAGGAAATTGTCAGCCAGCAGGAAATGGTCGACCGTATCAAGGCTGCCGTCGATGCCCGCAGCGATGACAGTTTCGTGATCATGGCGCGTACCGACGCGCTGGCCGTCGAAGGCCTGAACGCCGCCCTGGACCGTGCCGAGGCGTGCGTCGAAGCTGGCGCCGACATGATCTTCCCGGAAGCCATTACCGAGCTGCAGATGTACAAGACCTTCGCTGATCGGGTGAAGGCACCTATCCTGGCCAACATCACCGAATTCGGTGCCACGCCGCTTTATACAACCGAAGAGCTGGCCTCGGTCGACGTGTCGTTGGTGCTGTACCCGCTTTCGGCGTTCCGCGCCATGAACAAGGCGGCTGAGAACGTGTACACCGCGCTGCGCCGTGACGGCACGCAGAAGAACGTGATCGACACCATGCAGACCCGCATGGAGCTCTACGATGCCATTGGTTATCACGCCTTCGAGCAGAGCCTCGATGCACTGTTTGCCCAGAAGAAGGGCTAAGCGCCAACTCCCGAATTAGCCGGAAAGCATCCATAACAAATTCAAGAAAGGAGAAACACCATGGCCGAAGCAAAAGTACTCAGTGGCGCAGGCCTGCGTGGCCAGGTGGCCGGCCAGACTGCACTGTCGACTGTGGGCCAGGCCGGTGCCGGGCTGACCTACCGTGGTTATGATGTGCGTGACCTGGCTGCCGGTGCCGAGTTCGAAGAAGTCGCCTACCTGCTGCTATATGGCGAGCTGCCCACCCAGGCCGAGCTGGCCGACTACAAGCACAAGCTCAAGGGCCTGCGTGACCTGCCGCAAGCCTTGAAGGAAGTGCTTGAGCGCATCCCGCGCGATGCCCACCCGATGGACGTCATGCGTACCGGTTGCTCGGTAATGGGCACTCTCGAGCCAGAACTGACCTTCGAAGCCCAGCGCGACAAGACCGACCGCCTGCTGGCGCTGTTCCCGGCCGTGATGTGCTACTGGTATCGCTTCACCCACCATGGCGTACGCATCGACTGCACCAGTGATGAAGACACCCTGGGTGGCCACTTCCTGCACCTGCTGCACGGCAAGAAGCCGAGCGAGCTGCACGTCAAGGTCATGAACGTGTCGTTGATTCTCTACGCTGAACACGAATTCAACGCCTCGACCTTCACTGCCCGTGTCTGTGCCTCGACCCTGTCTGACTTGTACTCCTGCGTTACCGCAGCCATCGGCTCGCTGCGTGGGCCGCTGCACGGCGGTGCCAACGAGGCAGCGATGGAACTGATCGAGCGCTTCCAGAGCCCGCAGGAAGCCACCGCCGAGCTGCTGCGCATGCTCGAGCGCAAAGACAAGATCATGGGCTTTGGCCATGCCATCTACAAAGAGTCCGACCCGCGCAACGAGGTGATCAAGGGCTGGTCGAAACAGCTGGCTGACGAAGTGGGTGACAAGGTGCTGTACCCGGTTTCCGAAGCCATCGACAAGACCATGTGGGAGCAGAAGCGCCTGTTCCCCAATGCCGACTTCTACCATGCCTCGGCGTACCACTTCATGGGCATTCCGACCAAGCTGTTCACCCCGATCTTCGTCTGCTCGCGGCTGACCGGCTGGGCGGCGCACGTCTTCGAGCAGCGCGCCAACAACCGCATCATCCGCCCGAGCGCCGAGTATGTCGGCGTCGAGCAGCGCCAGTTCGTGCCGATCGAGCAGCGCTGAATAGCTACAGAGAGGCAGCCCGTTTCCCTTGTGGGAGCGGGCGTGCCCGCGAATGCGCCCGGCCTTGCAACCGCTGTGCACCTGCTGACGCATTCGCGGGCACGCCCGCTCGTACAGGTACGGTGAAACCTTCCGAACCCTGTGACCGAGCCTGATTCCATGATGAACACTGCATACCGCAAGCACCTGCCAGGCACCGACCTGGACTATTTCGATGCCCGCGCGGCGGTCGAGGCGATCAAGCCCGGCGCCTACGACGGCTTGCCTTACACGTCCCGCGTGCTCGCCGAGAACCTGGTGCGCCGCTGCGACCCTGCTACGCTCGATGCCTCGCTGAGCCAGCTGATCGAGCGCAAGCGCGATCTCGACTTCCCGTGGTTCCCGGCCCGCGTGGTGTGCCACGACATCCTCGGCCAGACTGCGCTGGTCGACCTTGCCGGCCTGCGTGACGCCATTGCCGACAAAGGCGGCGACCCGGCCCAGGTCAACCCGGTGGTGCCGGTGCAGCTGATCGTCGACCATTCGCTGGCCGTCGAGTGCGGTGGTTACGACCCGCAGGCCTTCGAGAAGAACCGCGCCATCGAAGACCGCCGCAACGAAGACCGCTTCCACTTCATCAACTGGACCAAGAAGGCGTTCAAGAACGTCGACGTGATCCAGCCGGGCAACGGCATCATGCACCAGATCAACCTGGAGAAGATGTCACCGGTGGTCCACAGCGACCACGGCGTCGCCTACCCGGACACCTGCGTCGGCACCGACAGCCACACGCCGCATGTCGATGCGTTGGGTGTGATCGCCATCGGCGTAGGCGGCCTGGAAGCCGAGAACGTGATGCTCGGCCGCGCCTCCTGGATGCGCTTGCCGGAAATCGTCGGCGTCGAGCTGACTGGCAAACTGGCCCCGAACATCACTGCCACCGACCTGGTCTTGGCCCTGACCGAGTTCCTGCGCAAGCAGAAAGTGGTCGGCGCCTACCTGGAGTTCCATGGTGAGGGTGCACGTGCCCTGACCTTGGGCGACCGCGCCACCATTTCCAACATGGCCCCGGAATACGGCGCCACTGCCGCGATGTTCGCCATCGACCAGCAGACCATCGACTATCTGCGCCTGACCGGCCGTGAAGAGCAGCAGGTCAAACTGGTGGAAACCTACGCCAAGGCCACCGGCCTGTGGGCCGACAGCCTGGGCGCTGCCGTCTATGAACGCACCCTCAGCTTCGACCTGTCGAGCGTGGTGCGCAACATGGCCGGCCCGTCCAACCCGCACGCCCGTGTCGCCACCAGCGACCTGGCCGCCAAGGGCATTGCCGGCAACTGGGAGGAGGTGCCGGGGCAAATGCCTGACGGTGCGGTGATCATCGCTGCCATCACCAGTTGCACCAACACCAGCAACCCGCGCAACGTGATTGCTGCAGGCCTGATTGCACGCAATGCCAACAGGTTGGGCCTGGCCCGCAAGCCGTGGGTGAAGTCGTCGCTGGCGCCCGGCTCCAAGGCCGTGCAACTGTATCTGGAAGAAGCCGGCCTGGAGAAAGAGTTGGAGCAACTCGGTTTCGGCATCGTCGCCTTCGCCTGCACCACCTGCAACGGTATGTCCGGTGCCCTGGACCCGGTGATTCAGCAAGAAATCATCGACCGCGACCTGTATGCCACCGCCGTGCTGTCGGGTAACCGCAACTTCGACGGGCGTATCCACCCGTATGCCAAGCAGGCCTTCCTCGCCTCGCCACCGCTGGTGGTAGCCTATGCCATTGCCGGTACCATTCGCTTCGACATCGAGAAGGATGTGCTGGGCGTGGTCGATGGCAAGGAAATCCGCCTGAAGGATATCTGGCCCAGTGATGAAGAGATCGATGCAGTGGTGCGTGCAGCGGTCAAGCCGGAGCAGTTCCGCAAGGTGTACATCCCGATGTTCGCCATCGAGGAAGACCGTGGGCCGAAGGTGGCGCCGCTGTATGATTGGCGCCCGATGAGCACCTACATCCGCCGCCCTCCCTACTGGGAAGGCGCCCTGGCCGGCGAGCGTACGTTGCGTGGCATGCGCCCGCTGGCGGTGCTGCCGGACAACATCACCACCGACCACCTGTCGCCGTCCAACGCCATCATGCTCGACAGTGCCGCCGGTGAATACCTCGCGAAAATGGGCCTGCCGGAAGAGGACTTCAACTCCTACGCCACTCACCGGGGTGACCACCTGACGGCCCAGCGCGCCACCTTCGCCAACCCCAAACTGTTCAACGAAATGGTGCGCAACGACGACGGCAGCGTGAAGCAGGGTTCGCTGGCGCGTATCGAGCCGGAAGGCAAGGTTACCCGCATGTGGGAGGCGATCGAGACTTACATGCAGCGCAAGCAGCCGCTGATCATTGTCGCCGGTGCCGACTATGGCCAGGGTTCGTCCCGTGACTGGGCGGCCAAGGGCGTGCGTCTGGCGGGTGTCGAGGCAATTGTCGCCGAAGGCTTCGAGCGCATTCACCGCACCAACCTGGTAGGCATGGGCGTGCTGCCGCTGGAGTTCAAGCCGGGCACCGACCGCAAGACCCTGGACCTGGATGGCAGCGAAACCTATGACGTGCTGGGTGCGCGTACGCCACGGGCGACCCTGACCCTGGTGGTGACCCGTGCCAATGGCGAGCGCCTGGAAGTACCGGTGACCTGCCGTCTGGACACCGCCGAGGAAGTGTCGATTTACGAAGCGGGCGGGGTGCTGCAGCGCTTTGCCCAGGACTTCCTCGAAGCGACCGCCTGAGCATGAATCGGGGGCCGCTTTGCGGCCCTTTCGCGACACAAGGCCGCTCCCTCAGCGGGCGGCGCAGTACCTGTGGGAGCGGCCTTGTGTCGCGAAAGGGCTGCAAGGCAGCCCCAGGGTATTTCACCGGACTATCAGGATGCCCAAGAAAATGGCACATGTACCCCAGATCAAAATCCCCGCCACCTACATCCGCGGCGGCACCAGCAAAGGCGTGTTCTTCCGCCTGCAAGACCTGCCTGAGCAGGCGCAAATTCCAGGTCCTGCCCGCGATGCGCTGCTGCTGCGGGTAATCGGTAGCCCCGACCCTTACGGCAAGCAGATTGACGGCATGGGCGGCGCCACGTCGAGCACCAGCAAGACCGTGATCCTGTCGCAAAGCATCAAACCCGAACACGATGTCGACTACCTGTTCGGCCAGGTCAGCATCGACAAGGCCTTCGTCGACTGGAGTGGCAACTGCGGCAACCTGTCCGCTGCGGTCGGTTCGTTTGCCATCAGCAGCGGCCTGGTCGACCCGGCGCGTATTCCGCGCAACGGTATCGCCACGGTGCGTATCTGGCAGGCGAATATCGGCAAGACCATCATCGCCCACGTCCCGATCACTGAAGGTGAAGTGCAGGAAACCGGCGACTTCGAGCTGGACGGGGTCACCTTCCCGGCGGCCGAGGTGCAGCTGGAGTTTCTCGACCCTGCAGCCGATGAAGACGGCGGTGGCGGTGCCATGTTCCCCACCGGCAAGCTGGTCGATGACCTGGAAGTGCCGGGGGTCGGCACGTTCAAGGCAACCTTGATCAATGCCGGTATCCCGACCATTTTTGTCAATGCTGCCGATATCGGCTACACCGGTAGCGAACTACAGGACGCCATCAACGGCGACCCGCAGGCGTTGCTGCGTTTCGAGACCATCCGCGCCTATGGCGCCGTGCGCATGGGGCTTATCGACAACGTCGACCAGGCTGCCGGGCGTCAGCACACGCCGAAAGTGGCGTTCGTCGCACCGCCGAGCACCTACACTGCGTCCAGTGGCAAGGCGGTGCAGGCCGGTGATATCGACCTGCTGGTGCGGGCCTTGTCGATGGGCAAGCTACACCATGCCATGATGGGTACGGCTGCGGTGGCAATTGGCACTGCGGCGGCCATTCCGGGCACGCTGGTCAACCTCGCCGCTGGCGGGGGCGAGCGCAGCGCTGTGCGTTTCGGTCATCCTTCGGGCACCCTGCGGGTCGGGGCCGAGGCGCGCCAGGTGAATGGTGAGTGGACGGTAACCAAGGCAATCATGAGCCGCAGTGCTCGCGTGCTGATGGAGGGCTGGGTTCGCGTGCCTGGCGACAGCTTCTAACGCACCACCGGCGCTCGGCTTTAGTTCGTTGGGGCCGCTTGGCGGCCCTTCGCGGGCTTGCCCGCTCCCGCAGGGTAACCACAGGTTCTGAATGCTGTGGTCAACCTGTGGGAGCGGGCAAGCCCGCGAAGGGCTGCACGGCAGCCCCGGCAATTCTGAAGGGAGCTGGATATGAGCGCCAACGTAGACCTCAACGACCGCCCGGACTACGACCGGGTACTACAAACCCTGGCCGATTACGCCCTCGGCTATCGGGTCGAATCCCTCGAGGCCCTGGACACCGCGCGCAACTGCCTGATGGACACCCTCGGTTGCGGCCTTCTTGCCTTGCGCTTCCCTGAGTGCACCAAGCTCCTTGGCCCTCAGGTGGAAGGCACGCTGGTCCCAAATGGTGCTCGCGTCCCCGGCACCTCCTATCGCCTCGATCCGGTCAAGGCTGCCTGGGACATTGGCTGCACGGTGCGCTGGCTGGACTACAACGATACCTGGCTGGCCGCCGAATGGGCTCATCCCTCGGACAACCTTGGCGGCATCCTGGCAGTGGCTGATCACCTGTCACAGAAGCGTCTTGCCGCGGGTGAAAAGCCACTGCCGATGCGTGATGTGCTCGAGGCCATGGTCATGGCGCATGAAATCCAGGGGGTGCTGGCGCTGGAAAACGCCTTCAACCGCGTCGGCCTCGATCATGTGATTCTGGTGAAGGTCGCCTCGACCGCCGTGTGCGCCAGGTTGATGGGGGCCAATCGTGAGCAGATGCTCTCGGCCTTGTCCCACGCCTTCGTCGACGGCCAGGCCCTTCGTACCTATCGCCACGCGCCCAACGCCGGTTCGCGCAAGTCCTGGGCCGCGGGTGACGCCTCCAGCCGAGGAGTGCAACTGGCTGACATCGCCTTGCGTGGGGAAATGGGCGTGCCGGGCGTGCTCACGGCTTCGCAGTGGGGGTTCTACGATGTTTCGTTCAGCCATACCAACAAAGACCTGGCACTCAAGCCCGCCGGGCAGTACGAGCTGCGTCTGCCCCAGGTGTTGGGCAGCTATGTGATGGAAAACGTGCTGTTCAAGGTCAGTTTTCCTGCCGAGTTCCACGCCCAGACCGCCTGTGAGGCAGCAGTAACCCTGCATCCACTTGTGCGTAACCGTCTGCATGAAGTCGACCGCATCGTCATCACCACCCAGGAATCAGCGATCCGCATCATCTCCAAGAGCGGCCCGCTGGCCAATGCCGCCGACCGTGACCACTGTCTGCAGTACATGGTGGCCGTGCCGCTGATCTTTGGCCATCTGGTGGCCGAACATTATGAGGACGCCTTCCATGCCAACCACCCAAGTATCGACCGCCTGCGCGAGAAGATGGAGGTGGTGGAAGACCCGCGCTTCAGTCGCGAGTACCTGGAGCCGGACAAGCGTTCGATCGCCAACGCGCTGCAGGTGTTCTTCAAGGATGGCAGCAGCACCGAGCAAGTGGTGGTGGAATACCCGATCGGGCATCGTCGGCGGCGCGGGGAAGGTATACCGTTGCTGGAGGCCAAGTTCAGGGCCAACCTGGCGACCCGCTTTGCCCGGCAGCGGTGTCAGCAGATTTTCGAACTGTGCAAGGACCAGCAGAAGCTGGAAGGCATGGCGGTGCACAGGTTCGTGGATTTGTTTGTGATATGAGCTTGCCTGCGCATAAAACAACAAAGCCCCGGCATCGCTGCCGGGGCTTTGCTTACAACCTGTAACTCAGCTTACGCCTGGACCACCGGGATCTTGGCGTTGGCTGCCGCTTCGCGGAACTCGGCGATCTGGTCGAAGCTCAGGTAGCGGTAAACGTCGGCAGCCATGCTGTCGATGTCTTTCGCATACTGCATGTACTCTTCGACGGTCGGCAGTTTGCCGATGATCGAAGCGACAGCGGCCAGCTCGGCCGATGCCAGGTACACGTTGGTCGCGTCGCCCAGACGGTTCGGGAAGTTACGGGTCGAGGTGGAGACCACGGTCGAGCCGGTCTGCACACGTGCCTGGTTACCCATGCACAGCGAGCAGCCTGGCATTTCCATGCGAGCACCGGCCTTGCCGTAGATGCCGTAGTAGCCTTCTTCGGTCAGCTGGTGAGCGTCCATCTTGGTTGGCGGAGCCAGCCACAGACGGGTCGGAATGCCACCCTTGACCTTCTCCAGCAGCTTGCCGGCAGCGCGGAAGTGACCGATGTTGGTCATGCACGAACCGATGAACACTTCGTCGATCTTCTCGCCTTGTACCGAGGACAGCAGGCGGGCATCGTCCGGGTCGTTCGGCGCGCAGAGCACAGGCTCTTTGACGTCGGCCAGGTCGATTTCGATGATTTCGGCGTATTCGGCATCGGCGTCGGCCGACAGCAGCTCAGGCTTGGCCAGCCAGGCTTCCATGGCCTGGGCGCGGCGCTCCAGGGTGCGGGCATCGCCGTAGCCTTCGCCGATCATCCAGCGCAGCAGGGTGATGTTGGACTGCAGGTACTCGGCGATGGCCTTTTCCGGCAGCTTGATGGTGCAACCGGCAGCGGAACGCTCGGCCGAGGCGTCGGACAGCTCGAAGGCTTGCTCGACGGTCAGTTCGTCCAGGCCTTCGATTTCCAGGATGCGGCCGGAGAAGGCGTTTTTCTTGCCTTTCTTCTCAACGGTCAGCAGGCCTTGCTGGATGGCGTAGTAAGGGATGGCATGAACCAGGTCACGCAGGGTGATGCCTGGCTGCAGTTTGCCCTTGAAGCGCACCAGGATCGATTCTGGCATGTCCAGCGGCATGACGCCGGTGGCGGCAGCGAAGGCCACCAGGCCGGAACCGGCCGGGAACGAGATGCCGATCGGGAAGCGGGTGTGCGAGTCGCCACCGGTACCTACGGTGTCAGGCATCAGCATGCGGTTCAGCCAGCTGTGGATGATGCCGTCGCCCGGGCGCAGCGACACGCCGCCACGGGTGCGGATGAAGTCTGGCAGGGTGTGGTGGGTGGTGACGTCGATCGGCTTCGGATAGGCCGCGGTGTGGCAGAACGACTGCATGACCAGGTCAGCAGAGAAGCCCAGGCATGCCAGGTCCTTCAGCTCGTCGCGCGTCATCGGGCCAGTGGTGTCCTGGGAGCCGACGGTGGTCATTTTGGGCTCGCAGTAAGCGCCTGGGCGCACGCCCTGGCCTTCTGGCAGGCCACAGGCACGGCCGACCATTTTCTGCGCCAGGGTGAAGCCCTTGCCGGAATCGGCAGGCTGCTCTGGTTTCTTGAACAGGTCGGAAGCACCCAGGCCCAGCTCGGCGCGGGCTTTTTCGGTCAGGCCACGGCCGACGATCAGCGGGATACGGCCGCCAGCGCGGACTTCATCCAGCAGCACTTCGGTTTTCAGCTCGAAGGTGGTGACCAGTTCGTCGCTGTCGTGACGACGTACTTCACCTTTGTATGGGTAAACGTCGATGACGTCGCCCATGCCCAGGTTGGTGCAGTCGAATTCGATCGGCAGGGCGCCGGCGTCTTCCATGGTGTTGTAGAAGATCGGGGCGATCTTGGTGCCGAAGCAGAAGCCACCGGCGCGCTTGTTCGGCACGTACGGGATGTCGTCGCCGAAGAACCACAGTACCGAGTTGGTAGCTGACTTACGCGAGGAACCGGTACCGACCACGTCGCCGACATAGGCAACCGGGAAGCCCTTGGCCTTGACGGCTTCGATCTGGGCCAGCGGGCCGACCGAACCAGGCTGCTGCGGTTCGATGCCGTCGCGGGCCATTTTCAGCATGGCCAGGGCGTGCAGCGGAATGTCAGGGCGCGACCAGGCGTCCGGGGCAGGCGACAGGTCGTCGGTGTTGGTTTCGCCAGGCACCTTGAACACGGTCAGGGTGTACTTGTCGGCGATGGCCGGACGCGAGGTGAACCACTCGCCGGCAGCCCAGGATTCCAGGACGGCTTTGGCGTGAGCGTTACCGGCCTTGGCTTTTTCGGCCACGTCGTGGAAAGCATCGAACATCAGCAGGGTGTGCTTGAGCTGTTCGGCCGCGACGGCGCCCAGTTCGGCGTCATCCAGCAGTGCGACCAGCGTTTCGATGTTGTAGCCGCCCTGCATGGTGCCCAGCAGTTCGGTGGCGTGCTTGCGGTCGATCAGTGGCGACGTGGCTTCGCCCTTGGCGACAGCGGAGAGGAAAGCGGCCTTGACGTAGGCAGCTTCGTCGACCCCTGGCGGTACGCGGTTGGTGATCAGGTCTACGAGGAAGGCTTCTTCGCCGGCCGGCGGGTTTTTCAGCAGCTCGACCAGGCCTGCAGTTTGTTCGGCGTTCAGCGGCTGGGGAACGATACCCAGGGCGGCGCGCTCTTCGATGTGTTTGCGGTAGGCTTCAAGCACAGTTATTTCCCTCATCAGTGGTCCCTAAAGGGGGTCCGGGACGCTTATCCAGCATTCAATGCACCCATGCGCTGCCGCGGCTTTGTGGGCCGCCCAGCCAGGGTCGCAAAGAATCCTTACAGAAGCTGCTTTCAAAGTTTTACGCCTGCAGAACGGGGGCTGATGAGGGCTGGCGCGGGCATGCGAGGGATGCATGGCCCGGGCCAACGCCGTTCTACCGGATCAACTGTGCTCGTGACGCTTTGAAAACAGCTTCCAACGGACATTGTTGCCTTTGAAAAGGCCGGGTGATTCTACGGTAAAAAAAGCCCGAAGGTAAGGCGGTGTACATGACTTTAACGAGTGACCCCGGTTAGACAAAGGGCTAACATGGGCCTGTATTCCATCGCCAAGCTGTTGTTTTTCATGTCCAACAAGTCCATCAAAACTCCTTGCGTCGGCCTGTGCTCCACGGTGTACGGGGACACGGTGTGCCGTGGTTGCAAGCGTTTTCACCACGAAGTGATCAACTGGAACGGTTACGACGACTCGCAAAAGCGCGCCGTGTGGTTGCGCCTTGAGCAGCTGCTGGTGCAGGTGATGATGGCCAAGCTTGAGGTGTTCGACAAAGGCCTGCTGCGCCAGCAACTGGAGCAGCGCTCCATCCGCTTTGTCGAGCAGCAGTCGGAATATTGCTGGGCTTACCAGCTGATTGCCCGCGGGGCGCGGATGATCCGTGACCTGGAGGCCTATGGCATGGCGTTGCTGCCGGAGTTCCGTGACTGGGAACTGCCCCAATTGCGCGATGCGATCGATCGCGAGTTCTTCCTGCTTTCAGAGGCGCACTACCAGCGCTACATCGCCCCCAGCTTCCTGCGCGATGCCATGGGCAGCGCGCAGGGCCAGTGAGCCGGGCGAATCAGTCGCCGGTGTATTCGCAACCGCTGGTGCAGGTTTCGTGGATGCGAACCTTGGACAGCTCCGGCATCAGCGGCTTGACCTGGTCCCAGATCCACTTGGCGATCACTTCGCTGGTGGGGTTTTCCAGCCCGGGGATGTCGTTCAGGTAGTTGTGGTCCAGCTGATCATAGATCGGCTTGAAGATCGCCTTGACCTCGGCGAAGTCGCGGATCCAGCCCGTGTGCGGATCGAGCGGGCCGGTCAGGTGCAGGCCGACCTTGAACGAGTGGCCATGCAAGCGGCCGCATTTGTGCCCTTCAGGGACGTGGGGCAGGCGGTGGGCCGATTCGAATGTGAATTCCTTGAAAATTTCCACGCTGTCATAACTCTGTGTGAATCAATAATGCGCGCAGTCTACCAGCATGGCCGCTACAAGGCTTGCAGGCGTTCATGCAGCCGCCCGGTGGCGGTCAGTTCCAGAAGTTCATCCCCCAGGCGCTGGCTTTCGGCAATGGCCTTGTACCAATAGCGCTTGCGCCCTGGCGCATCGCCCATGAAGCGCTTGAAGTCGTTGCGGTCGGGCAGCTTGCCGTAGGGCAGGGCGGCCAGGTATTGCGGCGAAGGCGTCATCAGCAGCACGTTTTGCAGGCGGGTGGCATCGCCCTTGCGCCAGGGCAGGGCCTTGTCGAACCAGCCGGGTACGACCTTGTCGGTGAAGTGCGGGTACAGCACCAGGTCGTCACCGCGATAGGGCAGGTCGAGGTGGTAGTCGAGCAGGCCGCCGTCGCGGTAGGTGCCGGCGCCGGCACCGGGGATGTCTTTCACGCCCTGCATGACCATCGGTATCGACCCGGAAGCGAGCAGGGCGTGGCGCAGGTTGGTCAAGTCCAGCGGCAGGTAGCGTGAGGGGAAGTCGGTCAGCGTGTCGAGCGGAGGCGCGGCGCGCCCATCGTGCAGAATGATGCGCTCGAAGTGGCGGGCCAGGCGCGAACGGCCCAAAAGGTTACTGGCAACCACCGAGCCCAGGCCCAGCCCCAGGCGGCCGCGATGGTCGTGAGCGAGCTGGCCATGGCTTTTCACCACCAGGATGTTCAGGCGGTAGTGCGGGTTGGCCAGCAGCTGGCCGTCGCGGCCCTCCAGCAGGTCATCGAGCATGCGTTGGCAACTGCGGCTGATTTCGGCCGGAGTGACGCCCTTGGCGAAATCCTGCTCGGTGTACAGCTCGCCAAGACGGCGGATGCCTGCGACCGGGTCCTCGAGGCAGGCGCTGGCGAAGCGCCAGGCACCGATCGATGCGCCGATCAGGGCACGCTGACGGGGTGCCGAGGGTAGCCACTCGCCGAACAGCGCCAGGTCCAGGCCCTGGATGCCCAGCGGCTTCGGCCCACCCGCCGCGCCCGGCAATACCCCGACATCGGCCGCCTGCAGGCCGCGCTCGCGGATGTGTCGCAAGGCGCGCCGGCCGGCCTTGAAGGTGAGGGCGGGGTATTTGATGTGGATGGCGCTCATGGCGGGTCTCTTGGGCATAGGAGCAGTCTTGTGCTGCGAAGGGGCGGTTACAGATAACATAACTGTAGGTGCCTGTATTGGCCCTTCGCAGCACAAGGCCGCCCCTTGCAGGGGGGCGAGTCTGGTTGGCATCGTAACTGCGCTATCATGCCGCCAGTTGCTTTCAGGTTGAATTAAGGACCGGTGGTTAATCTTAACCCCGTAGACAACTTGTACAGTTCTCAGGAGAGAAGAACGATGAAAACCATGACTGCCCTGATCACCGCCGCTGCCCTTGCCCTGGGCGCCAATGCTGCCTTCGCCAAGGACGTTCAGCCTGACGAAGTGGTCAAACTGGTCAACGCCAAGACCATCAAGTCGCTGGACGAGCTCAAGGCCGCTGCCGTGGCCAAGCACCCAGGCGCCACCGTCACTGACTCGGAACTTGAAGACGAGTACGGCCGCTACATCTACAAGGTCGAGCTGCGTGATGCGCAGAACGTCGAATGGGACGTCGACATGGATGCCAAGACCGGTGAGGTGCTCAAGGACGAACGAGACAGCTGATGATCCATGTATCCCGGCCGGCACGTTACCTGGCACTCTCGCTGCTGGCCGTCTGCTCCCTGGCTGTGGCCCGCGACCTGGACCAGGATGAAGCCCTGAAGCTCCGTCAGAAGGGCATCATCCTGCCGCTCGAGCAACTGCTCGAGACCGCCCTGGGGCGTCACCCCGGGGCGCGTCTGCTGGAAGCCGAGTTGGAAGAGGACGATGATCGCTACGAATATGAAGTCGAGTTGCTGACGACTGAAGGTGTGGTGCGCGAGATCAAGCTCGATGCCAGCACCGGCGCCCTGCTCAAAGACGAGGAAGATGACTGAATGCGCCTGTTGCTTGTCGAGGACAACGTACCGTTGGCCGATGAACTGACCGCCGGCCTGCAGCGCCAGGGCTATGCCGTGGACTGGCTGGCTGATGGCCGTGACGCGGTTTACCAGGGGCAAAGCGAGCCTTACGACCTGATCATCCTGGACCTCGGCCTGCCCGGCTTGCCCGGCCTGGACGTGCTGGCCCAGTGGCGCGCCGCTGGGCTGGCCACACCGGTATTGATCCTCACCGCCCGCGGCTCCTGGGCCGAGCGCATCGAAGGGCTGAAGGCCGGGGCTGACGATTATCTGAGCAAGCCCTTCCACCCCGAAGAGCTGCAACTGCGCATCCAGGCCTTGTTGCGCCGCGCCCGTGGCCTGGCCAACCAGCCTAAGCTGGAAGCGGCCGGCCTGCACCTTGACGAAAGCCGTCAGTGCGTGAGCCGCGACGGGGTGGATGTGCAACTGACCGCCGCCGAGTTCCGCCTGCTGCGCTACTTCATGCTGCACCCGCAGCAGATCCTGTCCAAAAGCCACCTGGCCGAGCACCTCTACGACGGTGAAACCGAGCGCGACTCGAACGTGCTTGAGGTCCACGTCAACCATTTGCGCCGCAAGCTGGGCCGCAGTGTGATCGAAACCCGTCGCGGGCAAGGCTACATCTATGCCGGGAGTGGCGAGTGAAGTCGATCCAGGCGCGCCTGAGCCTGGGCCTGGTGGCGGTACTGGTGGTAGTCGGCGTGGTGCTGGCGCAACTGACGCTGTGGCTGTTCGAGGCCGGCCTGCAACGTTATCTGGAAAACGGCCTGCGCAAGGAAAGCGAGAACCTTCTGGTGGCATTGGTGCGTGGGCCTTCCGGCCTGCAGCTGGATGAGCGGCGCATCTCGGCTGCCTATCAGCGGCCGTTCTCCGGTTACTACTTCCGCATCGATTTCGACCAGGGTACCTGGAGGTCTCGTTCGCTGTGGGACCTGGACATGCCCAAGCCCGCAGCGCCCGGGCTTTCCGATAGCCATGAACTCGGCCCGGAAGGCCAGCAACTGCTGGCCCTGCGTGCCGACTACCGGCGCCTGGGCCAGGACATTTCGATCAGTGTGGCTCAGGACTATTCACCGGTGCGCGAGGGTTTCCGACGCTTGCAGCAGATCGGCCTGGGCATGGGCCTGGTGGCGCTGATCCTGATTCTGGTGCTGCAGCGCATCACAGTTACCCGCTCGTTGCGGCCGCTGGAGCGGGCACGCCAGCAGATCGCCCAACTGCAGCAGGGGCAGCGCTCGCAGCTGGATGCCGAGGTGCCCAGCGAGTTGGTGCCGCTGGTGGGGCAGATCAACCACTTGCTTAGCCATACCGAAGACAGCCTGCGCCGCTCACGCAACGCCCTTGGTAACCTCGGCCATGCGCTGAAGACGCCGCTGGCGGTGCTGCTGAGCCTGGCTTCCAGTGAACGTCTGCAGGGGCTGCCGGAGGTACGCGCGCAAATGCGCGAGCAGTTGCAGCAGATTCAGGAGCGCCTGGCGCGCGAACTGAACCGTGCACGCCTGGCAGGGGATGCGCTGCCGGGCGCGCAGTTCGATTGTGATGCCGAACTGCCGGGGTTGCTCGGGACCTTGGGCATGATTCATGGCGAGGGCGTGCTGTTGGCAAGTGATGTGCCGCCCGGGCTGTTGTTGCCATGGGACCGCGAGGACGTTCTGGAACTGTTGGGTAATCTGCTGGACAACGCCTGCAAGTGGGCTGACAGCGAGGTGCGCGTGGGTATCGCCTCGAACGCCGAGGGCTACCGGCTGTGGGTCGATGACGATGGCCCGGGTATTGCGCAAGACCAGCGGCAGCAGGTGCTTGAGCGAGGTTCACGGCTGGACGAGCAGGTGACTGGGCATGGGCTGGGGTTGGGTATCGTGCGCGATATCGTTGATGCCTGGGAAGGGCGCCTGACCTTGCTGGAAAGCCCGCTGGGCGGCCTGCGGGTGAGCATCGACCTGCCGCGCAAGGCTCGTTAATGCCGGGGCCGCATCGCAACACAAGGCCGCTCCCACAGGTCTACGCAATCCCCTTTGGCCCTATCAGTACTACAAAAAAATTGCAGTACAGCCGCAGTTTTTTGAATTAGCCCAAATTCCCCCCACCCGGCAAAATCCTCCCCACGAAACCCTGCGGTTTCCATCTCTCCACGGACGGAGCCCCTTGTGATATTGCATGCGCAATACGAGGCCCAGGCCAACTCGGCTGGGCTTTCTTTTTGAACAGAAAAACCAAAGATCCCGATTGCCCAAATGTCTGCCTCGCGTTCCGAAAGTCGTCTGCAGCGGCTGTTGCCGGCCCCCCTCAACATCCCCCCAAAAGAATGGTTGCGTGCCGGTATCGGTGCGCTGCTTGGCCTGTTCCTCGCGGGCTGGCTGACCAGCCTGGCCTATGGCCCCAGCATCGCCCTGCACTTGCTCGGCCCGCTGGCTGCCTCGGCAGTACTGGTGTTTGCGGTGCATTCCGGCCCCTTGGCCCAACCTTGGCCGGTGTTGGGCAGCTACGCCCTGGCGGGTGCAGTGGGGCTGGCCATGCGCGAAGGCTTCGGCCCCGAGCTGTGGGTGGCTGCTGCGGCGCTCGGCATCTCGATCCTGGTCATGTGCCTGTTGCGCTGCCTGCACCCGCCGGGTGGTGGTGTGGCAGTGAGCGCGGTGCTGGCCGACCCGGGGTTGACCGCCATGGGCGATCACCTGCTGGAGCCGGTGCTGCTCAATGCGCTGATCCTGGTGACCGTGGCAATCGCCTACAACCGTTTGACGGGTGTGCGCTACCCGAAAGGCGCGGTGCCACGCAAAGACCTGCACCACACCCATGACCCGCTGCCCGGCGAGCGGGTCGGCATCCGCAGTGAAGACCTGGACCAAGCCCTGGAAGAGCTGGGCGAGTTCGTCGACGTCACCCGTGACGAGCTGGAGCGCATCATCCTCGCCACCGAGCAGCACGCCCTGCAGCGAAGCCTTGGTGGTATCACCGCGGCCTCGGTGATGTCCCGCGATGTGCAGTTCGCCACGCCTGATACCACGCTGGAGCAGGCCTGGAAAATGCTCGCCAGCCATCACCTGAAGACCCTGCCTGTCCTGCAGCACGGCAAGCTTGTGGGCATCGTCAGCCTCGGCGACCTGATTGGCCCGGCGATGCAGCGTGGGCGTTTCAGCTGGCGCGGCCTGTTCGGCCGCAAGGCGGTGCGCATGGCGCAAGTGATGAGTACGCGGGTTGTCAGTGTCAGCAGCCAGCACCCGCTGGAACGCCTGCTGCCCTTGTTGTGCGAACAAGGCCTGCACTGCTTGCCGGTGCTTGATGCTGACAAGCTGGTGGGGGTGATCACCCAGACCGACCTGATCGCCGGCCTCAAGCGTCAGTTGCTCAGCAAGACTGAGACTTCAGATAACCGGGTCCCAGCGTTGTGACCAGTCGCTGGCGCCGGTAGCTACCAGTCGGCGCAGGATGGCGAAGGCCTGTTGCAGGGCTTCGCTGTCGCGTTTGCGTGGGTACACCAGGAAGGTCGGGTAGGTGAACTCCGGTGCCTGTGGCACCCGCTCGAACACGCCGCTGTCCAGATAGGCTTGCACCACCCGCGTGCGGAAGTAGCCACTGCCACCTTGGTCGAGTATGAACTGCAGGGCCAACGGGCCAAGGTTGAAGCTTAGCGCCGGGCGCGCACAGTCGGGCAGGGCCGCATCATGCTGGCGGCGGAAGGCCTCGCCCCAGTCGATGTAGATGTATGGCTCGGGCCGCTCGACCCGGCGCACGCGAATCAGCTTCTCCTCCATCAACTGTTCCACCTGCAGGCCTGGGCCGTAGGCCGGCTGGTAGACCAGCGCGGCGTCCAGCAGGCCCATCTCGACTTTGCGCAGCAGCGACTCACCATCGCTGACCTCGCTGCGGATGGCATGGCTGGGCAGTTCACGGTGCAGGGCACTTACCCAGTCGAGCATCATCGGATTGCCCAGGCTCACCTCACCGCCCACATGCAGCACCTGCTGGCAACCTTCAGGCAGCGGCAGGTCGCGGCGCGCGGCTTCCCAGGTTTGCACCAGCTGGTTGGCATAACTGACGAACGCTTCACCATTGCTGGTCAGGCTGGCGCCGCTGCGGCTACGCACGAACAGCTGGCAACCCAGTTGCTGCTCCAGGCGCTGCACGCGCGCGGTGATCGCGGTTTGTGACACGAACAGGCGTTCGGCTGCGGCGACCAGGCTGCCGCAACGCACAATTTCCAGGAAGGTACGGGCCTGATCGATGTCCATGGGCTGCTCGGTGTTTGTGGGGGGCCTATTCTAGAGGCTTTGCACCGTTATGGGGCGTTATTGCGTTGTCTGCAAATTTGCAGGTCGGTTGTGACTTTAGTCCCATGGCAGGGTGGGTGTAGCGGTCCATACTCAAGTTTCGCCCTTCAATAACAACAAGTACCGGGTTTCTGACGATATGAGCTACCAGCACAGCTACGCCCATTCCATTTCCGACCCTGCCGCTTTCTGGGCGGAACAGGCCGCACACCTGGCCTGGCACCGCAAGCCTGCCCTGACCCTGCAAGACAACGCTGACGGGACCCACCGCTGGTTCGCTGATGGCCGTCTCAACAGCTGTTACCTGGCCCTCGATCACCAGATCGAGCAGGGCCGGGGCGAGCAGTTGGCGTTGATCTACGATTCGCCAGTGACCGGCGTGCAGCAGACTTACACCTATAACCAGTTGCGTGATGAGGTCGCGCGCCTGGCCGGTTTGCTGCGCCAGTTGGGGGTGAACAAGGGCGATGGGGTGATCATCTACATGCCCATGGTGCCGCAAGCGGCCATGGCGATGCTGGCCTGCGCGCGGATCGGCGCGGTGCATTCGGTCGTGTTCGGTGGCTTTGCCGCCAACGAGTTGGCCCTGCGCATCGATGACGCCCGCCCCACCTTGTTGCTGACGGCATCGTGTGGGCTGGAGTTCGACCGGGTCATTGCATACAAGCCGCTGGTTGACCGCGCCCTGCAACTGGCCCGGCACCAGCCGCGCAACGTGTTGGTGCTGCAGCGGCCGCAAGCGCACGCTGAACTGCTGCCAGGCCGTGATCTGGATTGGCAGGCGGCCTTGGCCGGCGCCGAGCCGGTGGCGCCCGTCGAGCTGGATGCCGGCGACCCGCTGTACATCATGTACACGTCGGGCACCACCGGGAAACCCAAGGGTATCGTCCGGGAAAACGGCGGCAATGCCGTGGCGCTGTGTTACGCCATGCGCCATATCTATGGCATGCAGGCCGGCGATGTGTGGTGGGGCATTTCCGACGTCGGCTGGGTGGTCGGCCATTCACTGATCGTGTATGGGCCGTTGATGAGCGGCTGTACCACGGTGTTCTATGAAGGCAAGCCGATCCGCACCCCGGATGCTTCGGCCTATTGGCGGGTGGTGGAGCAGTATCAGGTCAACGCGCTGTTCTGTGCACCGACGGCCATGCGCGCCATCCGCAAGGAAGACCCGGAGGGCGAACTGATCCGCAAGCATGACCTCAGCTCGCTGCGGCAACTGTTCCTGGCGGGGGAAAAGCTGGATTCCAGCACCCATGAATGGCTGGAGCGGGTGAGTGGCAAGCCGGTGCACGACCACTGGTGGCAGACCGAGACCGGCTGGCCGGTCACCGCGCCTTGCGTCGGGCTGGAGGGCAGCGCGGCGAAACCAGGGTCGAGCAACCGGGCGGTGCCTGGCTACAACGTTCGCGTGCTGGATGACGAAGGCCACTTGCTCGGGGCCAACCATCAGGGCTCGATCGTGATTGCCCTGCCATTGCCACCCGGTTGCAGTCAGACGCTGTGGGGGGATCACGAGCGGTACCTGCAGGCCTATCTGCGCACGTATCCGGGGTACTACCACACGGGCGATGGCGGCTATCTGGATGATGATGGTTTCGTCTACATCATGGGGCGCACTGATGATGTGATCAACGTTTCCGGTCATCGCTTGTCCACCGGCGAAATGGAAGACCTGGTCGCCCGCCACCCGGCGGTCGCGGAGTGCGCGGTGATCGGCGTACATGACGAGATCAAGGGCCAGGTACCGCTGGCGCTGGTGGTACTCAAGGATGGCGAGGGCATTGCCGAAGCGCAGTTGCTGGTGGAGCTGGTGGGCAGCGTGCGCGAGGAAATCGGCCCGCTGGCCTGTTTCAACCGGGTACGGCTGGTGAAACGCCTGCCCAAGACCCGTTCCGGCAAGATTCTGCGGGCGGTGCTGCGCAAGATTGCCGATGGGCAGGATTATGTGCCGCCTTCGACCCTGGATGATCCGGCAGTGCTGGGCGAGATCGAAGCGGTGCTGGCGGATTTGCCCAGGGCGGGTTGATGGTTTGACCTCGATGGCCCTATCGCGGGCGGGACACGCAACGGTGGTTCGGCAGAGGCCGTCGTGTAGGAGCGGGTTTACCCGCGAAAGGGCCGGGCCTGCTGGCCAATTTCACCCGCCTTTCACCGTTGCCGCCACCACCGTATTCGCGGGTAAACCCGCTCCTACGCCTATCGGGGGTGGACACACATTGGTGATTGGGCGCAGGCCGTCGTAGGAGCGGGTTCACCCGCGAAAGGGCCGGTTCAGGCACTGCAGTCTCAGGGGGCAATCTGGTGCAGTTGCCCCAACCGGCTGCGGGTACGCATCAGGTCGGCCAGTGGGCCGCCCAGGCTCTCTTCCAGCGGTCGTTTACCGATCACGACCACCCGCCGATCCTGGTCATACAGCACATCCACCAGGTTGACGAAGCGCTGCTGAGCCGCAAGCGAACACTCCGAGAGGTCATCCAGCCCATCGATCACCCACTCGTCATAGTCCCTGGCCAGCACCAGGTAGTCGATGACCGCGGTGGCCCTCTCGCACAGATCGTCAAAGCCAAGCACCACCCGCCGGCCATCGACGGCCAGCGCCCGCAGCGGGCGCTTGTTCACGTCCAGTATCACCGGTTGCTCGTTCGGCACGTTCAGCGCCTGGCGCTGCGCCGCATCACCCGGCCAGACATAATGGCCCTGGGTAAAACGCTGATGCTCGCGGTTGGCCGGCAAGCTGCGAAAATCAGTGTCGCCACCGACTTCGAGCACTTGCATCGAGCTGTTGATCAGGCGAATGACCGGCAGAAAACGCTCGTGATACAGCGGGTTGGGCAACAGCCCTTCGGGCGCATAGTTAGAGGTCACCAGCAGGTACACGCCACGGGCGAACAAGGCGTTGAACAGCCGGGTGAGCAGCATGGCATCGCCTATGTCATGCACATGGAATTCGTCGAAGCACAGCACCCGGCAGCCGCCCACCAGTTCGTCCAGCGTTGCGCCCAGCGCGTCGTCCAACGCCCGGTGGCGATGCATGCCCAGATGCAGGCGGGCAAAGAAGTCATGAAAGTGCAGGCGCAGCTTGGCGGCTATCGGCACGGCCTGGAAAAAGCCATCGAGCAGCCAGCTTTTACCACGGCCGACCGAGCCGTACAGGTACAGGCTGCGCGGTTGGCCCTGTTCAAGCTGCTTCAGTTGTTCGGCCATGCAGTGGATTACCCGCCGCTGACCGTCACTCAGCTGATAACCGCGGCTGTGCGCCTTGTCCTCGAACCAGCCGAGCAGCTCGCTCTGTTGATTGGCGGTGCCGCGCAACCGTTGGCCAAGCTTGCGCAGCGGGGTAGGGATCCAGGCAGACAAAAGCAACGCTCCTTGGGCGATGGTGGGGCAGCCTGCAGCTTGCCCGAGGGCGGCCATTTTGACTAATAGAGAAAGTGCCGGGCAATCATCACTTCTTGCGATAGGTCTGACCGCCTGTTGTACCTGTACGGGCTATGCCTTGCGCTCCAGCTGGCGCTCGATCATGTACTTCACCGCCAGGCGACGCTCCTTGAGGTGGCGCAGGTCTTCGTCGACGAAGTTACCGGCCGAAATCGATTCGGCAGCCAGCACCTGGTTGTCGATGTCCACGTATTCGTCCAGCAGGCGGTCCAGCGCCTTGTCCTGCTGGCGGCGCTGTTGGACGATTTCGCGCGGGTAGTGCAGGTCCTGGTACAGGTCGTGAGAGACAGGCATGGGGTCCTCCTTGGTCAATGCGATGGGCTTACCTGATTGGAAGTGCGGAATGCGATTGTGTTGAAGCGAGGCGGGCGTAAACCGACGGACGGTCGCTGTGCCAGCGCCGAAATGACTAACTCGCTGTTTTTTTGGCATTTTTTTTATCAGGGGGGTTCACAGACCGAAAGTTTGTTGTTAAAGTGCCGCGCATTCCAAGACAACAACCCAGTTGTTACCCACTTGGAATTGTCAGAGCAGCAAATGCTGCATCCGATACAGGGGCGTCGCCAAGCGGTAAGGCAGCAGGTTTTGATCCTGCCATGCGTTGGTTCGAATCCAGCCGCCCCTGCCATTTTTCAGATTCAAACGTATTTCACCCAGTGCCAGGAAAGATGAGCACTGGGTTTTCGCGTTTGTGTGGTTTTGCGCGCCACCGCGCCTCCTGAGCGCGGTTCGTGCCGTACCGGGTTACCTGGCAATCCCCAACATTTCGTTCAGCGCCCTGGCCAGCTCATCAGCCTGCACCGGCTTCTGGATCACCAGGCTGCCCGGCAGTTCCAGCCCCTGCAACTCCGCATAACCTGTAAGAAACACCACCGGCACGTGGGGGTACCGTTCGCGGGCCGCCAGCGCCAGTTGTGCGCCGTTGAACTCGGGCATGGCGAAATCAGTCAGCAGCAGGTCAATATCGTCATCCAGCAAGGCCAATGCCTGCTCGCCGCTGTGCGCCTGGCGCACCTGGTAGCCGTATTGGCGTAACACATCGCCAAGCATGTCGCGCACCAGGTGGTCGTCGTCCACCAGTAGCACCGTGCGGTTATGGCCGCTTTCGCTGATCGACTGACTGAGCGCGGCTGCCACGGGTTCGTTCACCATCTCCTCTTTTACCGCTGGCAGGTATACCGCCACTTCGGTACCGCGACCGAGTGTGGTGTCGATGCGCACGCCGCCACCGGACTGCTTGGCGAAGCCGAATACCTGGGCCAGGCCCAGGCCCGAACCTTTGCCGATGTCCTTGGTGGTAAAGAAAGGCTCGAATACCTTGGCCTGCACGTCTTCGCTCATGCCGCACCCCGTATCGCGGATGCTCAGCATCACGTACTCGCCCGGGTCCGGGTCTTCCGGACGTTGCGGGCGCTTGTCGATACGGGTGTTGCGCGTTGTCAGGGTCAGCTGGCCGCCGTTGGGCATGGCGTCGCGGGCATTGATCGCCAGGTTGAGGATGATCATCTCGGTCTGGGTGGGGTCGGTCAGTGCCTGCCACAGGGCCAGGTCAAGGTCCAGACGCACCGAAACGTTGCCACCCAGGGTGCGGCGCAGCAGTTCTTCCAGGCCGGCCAGGGTACGGTTGAGGTTCAGCGGCACCGGCTCCAGACGCTGGCGGCGGGAGAAGGCCAGCAACTGCGAGGTCAGCTTGGCACCACGCTCGCCCGCTTCGCGGATATGGGTGAGGCGAGTGCGGGCCTTGTCCAGGTCGGCCTTGGCCAGATCGCGCTCCAGAAAGCTGGCACCGGTGAGTATCACTGTCAGCAGGTTATTGAAGTCATGCGCCACGCCAGCCGTCAGTTGCCCGACCGCTTCCAGCCGCTGCATCTGCTGCAGAGCGGCCTCGATGCGCTCGCGCTCGTTGATCTGTTCGCGCAACCGGGCGTTGGCATCTGCCAGGCCCAGGGCGGCTTCGCGCTCGCTGGTGATGTCGCGTGCCACCACGTACAGCAGGGTGTCCTCCGGCACCACCACCCACGACAGCCAGCGCTGTTGGCCGCCGGCATGCAGGATGCGACCGACAAAGCGTGCGCTGGTGCGGCCATGGGACAGGGCGGCCAGTTCGGTGAGTAACTGTTCCTGGTCCTGCTCAGGCAGCAGGTGCAGCAAGGACGACTGGCTCAGGCGTTCGCGTGAGAAACCCAGGCTGGCTTCCCAGGCGGGGTTCAGTGCGACCGGGGTCAGGTCTTTGTTCAGCACGGCGAGCAAATCTTGCGACAGCTCCCAGGCGCGGTCGCGTTCGCGGGTACGGCGCTCGACCCGCTCGCCGAGCATCTCGTTCAGCTGACGCAGCGCCTGGGTGGCCTGGCGTTGCGCGTGGATGTCCTGCAGTACGCCTGAGAAGCGAACGCACTGATCATCGACGAACTGGGTCTGGCCGCTGCTCAGCAGCCAGCGTGGCTCCAGGCCATTGGGTTGGGCGATCCGAAACTCCACGCGGTAATGACCGTCACTTTCCGGGCGCATGGCATGTTCCACCGCCTCGCGCACCAGTGGCAGGTCGTCGGGGTAGATGCCGGCGTAGAACACTTCAAGGCTCATTTCGGTGCTGGTGGGCAGGCCGAACAAGGTCTTGCAGCGGTCATCCCACAGCAGCAGGCCCTCTTGCGGGCGCAGGTCCCAGGTGCCCATGCCGGCAGCGTCGATGGCAATGCGAGCACGTGCTTCGACGTCCGCCAAGGCCTCTTCGGCGCGGCGACGGCGCTGGCGTTCCTGCACTTCGCTCAGGGCTCGGCGCACGGCTTTGGGCAGCAGTGGCAGGTTCTTCTTCAACACATAGTCGGTCGCGCCCAGGCGGATCATTTCCACCGCGTGCTCTTCACCGTAAATGCCGGACAGGAATATGAACGGGATGTCGGGTGCCAGGCGTTGGGCGATGGCCAGCACTTCGGTGCCGGACGAGCCTGGTAGTACGCAATCACACAAGATCAGGTCGTAGCGGGCTTGGCGCAGGGCATGTTCGACACCCGCATGGTCGAACACCAGCTGCGACTGTACATGCAGCCCGCTGCGCTCCAGGCGCATCAGGGTAAGCTCGGCGTCCATCGAGCTGTCTTCTACCATCAGTAGTTTCAACGGCGTTTGCTGCATCGTCGCGGCGGCCTCAGTTGCTACCGCGACGGTTCAGTCGCAGTGAGCCGGGTGGCGGTTCGTTTAGCACTGCCCAGAATACTCCGAGGTCGGAGATGGCGGCGACGAATTCCTTGAACTCCACCGGTTTGACCACATAAGCGTTTACCCCCAGCTCGTAGGCACGCAACAGGTCGGGCTCTTCGCGCGAGGAGGTCAGCATCACGGTGGGGATGCTGCGCAGTTCGGCAGTGGCGCGCACTTCCTTGAGCACTTCCAGGCCGTCGACCTTGGGCAGTTTCAGGTCGAGTAGCAGCACGGCAGGGTTGCCGTCGTCGCGCTTGGCATAGGCGTTGCGGCGCAGCAAGTAGTCGAGCGCATCGGCGCCGTCACGCAGCACGATGACCTCGTTGGCCAACTGGCTGCGCTCCAGGGCCAGCAGGGTCAGCTCCAGGTCTCGGGGGTTGTCTTCGACCAGCAGAATGGGCTTGAGCATGATGGTAGCGATGCCTCAGGTAGCAGTGTTTCGGGGTAGGGTGAAGTGGAAGCTGGCGCCCTGGTCGATCTGGCCAGTGGCCCAGACTCGACCATCATGGCGCTCGATGATGCGGCGTACGCTCGCCAGGCCAATGCCGGTGCCTTCGAAATCTTCCATGCGGTGCAGGCGCTGGAAGACGCCGAACAGCTTGTTGGCGTAGGCCATGTCGAAGCCCACGCCATTGTCGCGGATGCAGACCTCGGTTTCGCCGGGGTGCTGTACGGCACTGATGCCGATGCGAGCAGGGTTGCGGCCGCGGGTGTACTTGATGGCATTGGCTATCAGGTTGTGCAAGGCCATGTTGATGAATGCCGGGTCGCCGATCACCTTGGGCAGCGGGGCGATGTCCCAAACGATTGCGCGGCCTTCGTAATCGGGTGCCAGCTCGCTGCGAATGGCCTCGACCAAGGCGTTGAGGTCGACGTCGGACAGGCGCAAGGCCGAGCGGCCCATCTGCGAGAAGTTGAGCAGGTTGTCGACCAGGCTGCCGGCAAAGTGCGCCGCTTCACCGATATGCTGCAGGAAGCGCTTGCCGCGTTCGCTCAGACCCTCGCCTTCGATTTCGCCAAGCAGTTCGGTATAGCCGGCGATGTGCCGAAGCGGTGCGCGCAGGTCGTGGGAAACACTGTAGGAAAACGCTTCGAGCTCCTTGTTGGAACGGCGCAACTCGCCAGCCAGCTGTGCCAGTTCTTCGGCCTTGCGCAGGACAATGCCCAGCACAGCGGTGCGCAGTTCCATCACGCCCTCGATCACCAGTGGGTCCCACGCCTGGCAATAGCCGCGCAGTTCTTCCTGCCAGCGTTCAAAGCTGTGCCGTGGGTCGAGGTTGCCCTGTGGCCCGACCTGCTTGGTCGGCTGGCCGGCCCAGTTGACCGTGCGTATCTGCTCGGGGCGGAACCACAGCAGGTAGTGCGAGTGGATCTGCGAGATGGCCACTGCCAGCACCCCGCCAGCATGGTTTGCCAGCTCGGGTAGCTCAGTGATGTCGCGGCGCAGGTTGTCGCTATGGAACACGCTGTCTTCGTCACGTTGGCCAAGCCAGTGCACCAGCGCGGTCACCTGGGCCTCAGGCGGAGTCTGGCCGATCAGGTCACAGCGCTCGGCCGAGATCACCGCCGCGCCCTGGGCGTCGGCAAAGGCCAGCAGCACGTGGGGCAGGTCGCGCAAGCCATCACTGACACTGTCGTGGTCGGCCATGGACGAGATCATGCGTACGATGTGTTGGCGCAGCGCCAACAGCTTGCGCGTGCTGGTATGGGACTCGCGGGACTCTACCTGCAACGACAGCACGCTGGCCAACAGCTCGCAAGCCGTGCGGGTGCGCAGGTCCACCGGGCGTGGCTGCTGATGGTGACAGGAAATCAGCCCCCACAGCTCGCCGTCGACCACGATCGACAGTGACATCGAGGCCAGCGTGCCCATGTTGCGCATGTACTGCAGGTGCACGGGCGACACGCTGCGCAGTGCAGCGAAACTCATGTCTAGCGCCTTGCCGGTGCGCGGGTTGGTTGCGGGCAGCAGCGGCGAGGGCTGATAGTTGGCATCTTCGATCACGCGGATACGGTTGACCCGGTACAGCTCGCGCGCCTGGCGCGGGATGTCTGCAGCCGGGAAGCACAGGCCTGCGTAGCTGGGGTAGCCCGGGTCGGCTACCTCGGCCAGCACCTGGCCATTGCCTTCGGCATCGAAACGGTAGGCCTTGACCCGCCCGAAGCCGGTGATGCGCTTGAGCTGCAACACCGTTTGCTGCAGCAGGTCTTCGATACTGCTGGCCAGTTGCAGACTGGCGACAAAGCTGCGGACCAACGGGTAATAGTCACCTTGCCCGGCCAGGTCTGCTGGCAGGCGGGGTGGTTCGAACTCGGCAATCAGCACCTGGTCGTGGCAATGGACCAGCACATGCAGCAGGGCACTGACGGGTGCGCCCTGGCGCAAGCACACGTCGCCAATGTGGAATGGGAAGACCTCATCTTCGGGAAGCCGTGAGAGGTGTGCGTGCAGGTCAAAGCCATCGTGAACCAGGTCGGAGAAGTGACAACCGATCAGTTCACGGGCTGGCAAGCCCAACCAGTGCTCGACATTTTCACTGGCCTGCAGCACGCACAGGTCGGTGGCATCCAGCACCAGCAGAAAGCCGTGAGGCTGGATGCTGCCCGGAACCTGGATCGGTTCCTGGGCACAGCGCTCCATGGCGTCTGCCAGTGAGTTGTCTGCAGTCATGATTGAAAAAGCTCCTGTCATGTCCGTCCGTGTACGGCACAGGTGTCTGGCGCAGGACGAGTACGATTCACCCTAACAGAATCCCGGTGAATTTACCGGCTCCTGGCCATTGGAGGCACGGGTTGGCCGCGGGTTCTGTGCGACACAGGCTTTTTTTGCTACCACGGTATCGCTTTGTCGCTAATACAAAAAAATGGCTTAGCGCTACTTCGGCTGCACTGCCTCGCTGCTACGCTCAGTTCAAGACACCTCGACAAGGATAACAAGGTGGCGGAGCGCATGCTGGCCGCGCTGTTCGGCCTGTTGTTCAGCGGCAGTACCGTGGCTGCGGATTTTCTCGTGGAAGTTCGGGTGCTGGTGCAACGTGGCTGCATGCTGGTCAACCAGCCCCGCGATGCGGGAGCCCAGGCCCTGGGGCGAATCGACCTAGGTGCGACGGCGCGCCTGGATGGCCCTGGTGCGCCCTTGAGCGGCGTGCTGCTGAGCCAGCGCCCGCCGCGGCTCGAGTGCAACCCGGATACGCCCTATCAGGTGCGCGTCGATGGTGGCCAGCATGGTGGCGTCGGCGAGCTGCGCTATCTGGCCAGCCACGACCGCCTGGCGCGGCCCATTCCTTATCGCTTGTACCGTGACGCTGCCTGGCGTGAGCCGCTGGCGGTGGGGGTAGCCCTGTCGGCGCGTGTGCCGGGCAGTGGTTCGGTTGAATTGCCGCTGTACGCACGTATCGACAAATTGGCCTGGGTGCCGGAAGCAGGGGCTTACGCCGACCTGCTCAAAGTCACCGTTACCTGGTAGGGACGCCACCATGCACAAGGACGCCATGCCATGAGCCGCACTTCGATCCTGTTGCTCACCCTCGGCCCGCTGCTGATCCCCGGCGGTGCGGTGCATGGCAGCACCACCGGTTTCATCCAGGCACGGCTGGTGATCAGCGCGTCTTGCCAGATCAGCAGCAACGAGACGCAACCGGCGGTGCTGGGTGACCCAGGCGTAATGGACTTTGGCGAGCGCGGTCCGAACTGGGACCAGCCGTTGCGCAGCCAAGTGGACGAAGTGGGCGGTGAGGGCAGCTTGCAGATCAGTTGCACGCCTGAAGTTCGGGCCTTCAACGTGCGTATCAATGGTGGCCTCAATGGCGACGATGGCATACGCCGCCTGAGTAACGGCCGTGAACTGATTCCATACCAGCTGGCGGTCGACCCAGGCGGTAACAGCCGCTACGGCGTCGGCCAGGCGCGTGCCTTCACCATCAGCAGCAGCCAGCAAGTCCCGATTCCCATCTACGGTGTGGTAGTGGCGCAACCGCGTGCGCTGCCGGCCGGGCTTTACCGCGACACCCTCAGAGTGACCCTGGACTGGTAACCCCGCAAGGAGACCCCGATGCGAACGAACCTTTCATATTGCGTCCTCGCAGGCCTGGGCCTGGCGTTGGCTTCCCAGGCCCAGGCGGCCACGGTTACGGGGAGTATCAGCTCGACCCTGACGCTGACTGCGGCGTGCCAAGTCAATGGCTCGTCGGGCACGTCGGGGCTTGACTTCGGTGCCTTGGACTTCGGTACCCAGGATGCCTTGTTCGCCACCGCCGATGCCCAGGTGCTGGGAGGCGGGGGAGGCGCCATGAGCATCCTGTGCTCTGCAGGTACGGTGCCTGTGATCAAAGTGAGTGCAGGCCTGCATGATGGCCAGTCGAGCGGTGGCACCCGAGCGCTCGCCGATGGTTCTGGCAACTTTGTACCGTATGACCTCTATACCGACGCTGGGCGTACGGCGTTGCTGGCGGTCGACGACACCATCACCCTGCCGACCAGTACCGGAGCCGCTCAAACGGTCAACCTTTACGGCAAGGCCGTCGGCAAGGCGGGCCTGCCTGCCGGGGTCTACAGCGACACGATCTCGGTCGAGCTGTCGTTCTGATCCATGCGCGGCTGGCTGGCAGGAGGCCTGACTGGCGTCAGCATGTTGTTGACCGCCCCGTTGGGGGCAGTGACCACCAGTACCTTCACGGTGACGGCGCAGGTTGTCGCCGGGTGCCTGGTGGTAGGCGGTGTCACCAGTTACGGCACGCTCGATTATGGCTCGCAGTCGGCGCTGTCCACGGGGCTGCTCAGCACATCCCTGGGGGGGTCTACCGTGACGTTCCAGTGCACGCCGGGCGTGGCCATGAGCATGAGCCTGGACGGCGGGCAAAACAGTGCCAGTGGCACACGCAACCTGAAGCGCACCAGTGGTGCGCAAGTGCTGGCCTACCAGTTGTACCGGGACGCGGCCTATACCCAGGCTTTGGGCATCGGCCAGAGCGTGGCGGTGAGCTATTCCGACCCGACGGCGATCAAGCTACCGGTCTACGGGCGAGTCCAACTGACCGGCACGCAGCCGGCAGGGACTTACACCGATGTGGTGCAAGTGACGGTGACCTGGTAACTGCCAGTGCCACCCATGACAAGTGTCTAAGGAGAGCTGCATGCGGGCAGGCGCGAAGTGGACGCGTGGATTGACTGGATTGTTGTCGCTGGCAAGCCTGCCGGCCTGGGCGGCCACTTCGGTGCTGATCTGGCCGATCGACCCGGTGCTGGAGGCCGACCAGAAGGCAGGTGCGTTGTGGCTGGAAAACCGTGGCACTGCACCGGCAAACCTGCAGGTGCGGGTATTCGCCTGGCGTCAGGGTGATTATAAGGAGCAGTTCCAGGCGCAGCGCGAGATTATCGGCAGCCCGCCGGTCGCCAACATCGCTCCCGGGCAGAAGCAGTTGATCCGCCTGACCCGTACCGGCCCTTCACCCGCCGGCCAGGAGCAGGCCTACCGCATCATCATCGACGAGATTCCGCCCGCCATCCCGGTCGACAAGGCTGAGCCTGGCGCGACGGCGGCCATTCGTTTGCAGATGCGCTATTCGGTGCCGCTGTTTGTCTATGGCGAGGGGCTGTGGGGCAAGGCCGACCCTGAAGGCAAACGCAACGCCGAGGGGGTGGGCAAGCCGCAGCTCAGTTGGCGCCCGGTGACGGTGCAAGGCAAGCCCTACATTGAACTGCGTAACACGGGCCCGGTACATGCGCGGCTGACCGATGTGGTCGTGCAGCAAGGCCGCCAAAGCAAGCCACTGGCTGAAGGCCTGCTGGGCTATGTGCTGCCGGGGGCAAGCATGCGCTGGCCGGCGCCCGTGGCATCCGGCAGCGTCAGCGTGCTCAAGGGCAGGGTCAATGGTCAGCGCTCGGCGGACGCCATCCGCCAAGGCCAATGAGCCAACGGCTGAATGAAGTGCAGGGGCCAGGGAGGACCCGGCAATGGTTGGAAACCGTGTGTGAAATGGCTTCCGGCGACGACGTGCCGCTGGTGCCTGGGGTTGGCCATGGTCAGCCCCGCGCTGGTGCTGGCCGACGACTTGCCCCCACCGCCCACGGAGATGTCCGCCATCGCCGAGGCCACCCTTTACCTCGATCTGGTGGTGAACCAGATGCCCAGGGTTGAACTGATACCGGTGCAGCAGCGGGCCGGGCGCTTGTACCTGGACAGCGACGTATTGCGTGCAGCTGGCGTCTCGCTGCCGGGCAACCCCCAGGGGGAGGTGGCCCTGGACAGCATCGCGGGGCTGCACACCGACTACGACAGTCAGAACCAGCGCCTGCTGCTGCAGGTGCCGCCAGCCTGGTTGCCAGAACAGCAAGTGGGTGATCGCAACCTTTACCCGGCCAGCGATGCGCGCAGCAGCTTCGGCGCCTTGTTCAACTATGACCTGTATCTCAACGACACCGATGAAGGCGGCACCTACCTGGCCGCCTGGAACGAGCTGCGCCTGTTCGACAGCTGGGGTACCTTCTCCAGTACCGGCCAGTGGCGCCAGTCTTTCAATGGCGCACAGGCGGACGATACGCGCCGAGGCTTCATGCGTTACGACACCACCTGGCGCTTTACCGACGAGCAGCGCCTGCTGACCTACGAAGCCGGTGACTTCGTGACGGGCGCCTTGCCCTGGAGCAGCTCGGTGCGAGTGGGCGGAGTGCAGCTGTCACGCGACTTCGCTGCGCGCCCGGATCTTGTCACTTACCCCTTGCCTGCGTTCGCCGGCGAAGCGGCGGTGCCCACGTCGCTCGACCTGTTCATCAACGGTTTCAAGTCCAGTACCACTGAACTGCAGCCAGGGCCGTACACCCTGACCAACGTGCCGTTCATCAACGGTGCCGGGGAAGCGGTGGTGGTCACCACTGATGCCCTTGGCCGGCAGGTGTCGACCACCTTGCCGTTCTATGTCACCAGCAGCTTGCTGCAGAAGGGCCTGTCGGACTACTCGGTGGCCGCCGGCAGCCTGCGCCGTGATTATGGCGTACGCGATTTCAGCTATGGGCCGGGTATTGCCTCGGGCAGCTTGCGCTATGGGCTCAGTGACATCTTCACCCTGGAAACCCACGCCGAAACGGCTGAGTCGCTGATGCTGGGTGGGCTGGGCGGCAACATGCGCATGGGCAACTTTGGCGTGCTCAACGCTGCCTTGGCGCAAAGCCGGTTCGAGGGCGACAAGGGCCATCAGGTCGCCCTTGGCTACCAGTACAACAGCCAGCGCATCGGCTTCGGTTACCAGCGCCTGCAACGCCATGGCGACTATGCCGACCTGAGTCGGGTGGGCTCCCCGGACATGCAACTGAGCAAAAGCAGCGAACAGGTCACCCTCAGTGTCAACCTGAACGAGTACGGCAGCATTGGCGCTGGCTACTTCGACGTGCGCGCCGGTGACGGTACGCGTACCCGGTTGATCAACCTGAGCTACAGCAAGCCACTGTGGGGCAGCAGCAGTGTGTACCTGTCGGCCAACCGTGAAGTGGGTGACAGCCAGTGGGCGGTGCAGGCGCAATTGGTGATCCCGTTCGACCTGCACGGCACCCTGGCGCTGAGCATGGAACGCAGCAATGAAGGCGAGACCCTGCAACGGGTCAACTACAGCCGTGCGGTGCCAGCCGGTGTCGGCGTCGGTTACAACCTGGGCTATGCCGCAGGCAGCGACCGTGATGCCTATCGCCAGGCCGACGTCACCTGGCGCCTGCAATCGGTGCAACTGCAGGCCGGTGTGTATGGCAGCAGCGGTGAGATGACCCGCTGGGCCGACGCCAGTGGTTCTCTGGTGTGGATGGATGCCGGCGTGTTCGCTGCCAACCGTATCGATGATGCCTTCGTGGTGGTCAGCACCGCAGGTTACGCGGATGTACCGGTGCGTTATGAAAACCAGGAAATCGGCCGTACCGATGCCAAGGGGCACTTGCTGGTGCCTTACAGCAGCGGTTACTACCGGGGCAAGTACGAGATCGATCCCATGAACCTGCCACCGGATGTCCTCGCGCCGGACGTTGAGCAGCGTGTAGCGGTGCGACGGGGCAGTGGCTACTTGCTGGAATTCCCCCTCAAGCGGGTCATGGCGGCCAGTGTCGAATTGGTGGATGGCAACCAGCAGGTGCTCAAACTGGGTAGCCGTGTCACCCACGCAGAGAGCGGCACCCAGGCGGTGGTGGGGTGGGACGGGTTGGTGTACCTGGAGAACCTGTCGTCGCATAACCGCCTTCAGGTGGCGCTTGAAGGGGGTGGGCATTGCGAAGTGGCGTTTGACCTGCCCGAAGCGCAAGGCTCGATCCCTCTGATTGGTCCGCTGGTGTGCCGATGAGCGCCTGGCGGCGGGGCCTGGTGGCGAGCGTGCTGCTGTTGCCGAGTGGCACGGCCTTGGCGCTTTGTTCGTCGGTGGCCACGTTGCCGGCAGCGTTTGGCAGCCTTAATTCAACGCAGGTTCGCAACACGGTACAGACGGCTTCCAGCCTCAACTCCGGGTTGCAGTGCACCGGTTCGCTGCTGACCTTGCTCAGCAGTGGTGATCATTTCTACGCCACGATCACGCCCGCCTCGGGTGGGCTGATCGGCCCGACAGGCGATGTCATTCCCTACACGCTGTATGCCGACAACACCACCCGCTACCCGATTACCCGCGGTGTGGCCTACGACTTCGCCCGCAACGGCATCCTCGACTTGCTGGGGCTGCTCGGCGGTACCACACCCAAGGCGGTGCCGATCTACCTGCGCACCCAGATTGGCAGCAATGTCGCGGCCGGGTTGTATCAAGAGGCCCTGACCGTGGCCTGGAGCTGGGATTATTGTTCGGGGATTGGCGCGTTAGGGATATGCCTTGGGCGCGACATCGGTTCGGGTAGCCAGCTCTTGAACGTGAGCCTGACGGTGACCAACGATTGCCAGATCACCACGCCTGACATCAGCTTCGCCAGTGCACCGGTGGTGGCGGGGTTCGGCACGGTGAGCCAGGGCATAAACGTGTCATGCACCAAGGGCAGCAGCTACACGGTAGGGCTGGATGACGGGCAGAACGTGTCGGGTGGGCGGCGGCGGATGAAGTCTTCGGCCAACAACTACCTGGCCTATGACATTTTCAAAAGTGCCGGGACCGTGCGCTGGGGGGCGTCAGGGGCTGCCAGGCGTTCCAGTACGGATGCCGACATCAACCCCGGCGTAGGTACCGGCACGGGTAGCCAGGTGTTCAACTACAACGCCAAGGTCTATACCGATCAGGCGACACCGCCGGCTGCGACCTATACCGACAGTGTGATACTGGATGTGCAATTCTGAACCTGTCGTCCTTCCGGCGGTTCATACCCCTGAAGGAGCCGCCGTGTGTCGCGACGTGCTGCTCCTGCAGGGGCTGCGCAAGGCGAGGTTCAGCGCAAATCGCCTACCATGCTTGCCAGGGTCTCCAGCACCGCTCCGGCCAGTGCCTTCGAACGCGCCCCCGACCACCCGGTGACGGCATCGGGTGCGTCGTCATGGTCCTTGAACGGCATCTCCAGCGTCAGCGACAGGCAGTCATGTGCCATGCCCACCGCATTGCAGGCCAGCGTCGTGTTCGCCTGTCCGGGTTCGTCACGGGTATAGCCATGCACCGTCTGGAAGTCGCGGGTCAGGCTGCACAAGGTGTTACGGAACTGCTCTTCGAGCTTGGCCAGCCGAGGGGTGTAGCCCGGGTTGCCCTCGCATGCGGCCGTGAACACGTGCGGGATCTCCTCGTCACCGTGCACGTCGATGAAGGCATCCACACCGTACTGCTTCATCTGCGCCTGTGCAAAGAGCACTTCCGGGCTGAATTCGACGCTGGCGTCCTGCCAGGCACGGTTAAGGTCCTTGCCCTTGAAGTTGGTGCGCAGGTGGCCGAGGAAGGCGCCGTCGGGGTTCATGTTGGGGATCAGGTAAAGGTCGGCCTTGGCCAGCAATTGCTGGATCACCGCGTCGTTGGCCTGCAGGCGGTCGATCACGCCTTCCATGAACCATTCGGCCATGTGCTCGCCCGGGTGCTGCTGGGCAATCAGCCACAGCTTGCGCTTGCCTTCGGCACCGTCACCTGCCCGCAGCAGGGGGATATCGCGGCCCTGGATACTGCGGCCGCTGGCCAGCAACTCGACCCCCGGGAGTTGGCAGGCACGTTCGATCAGCTGGTTGTGGCGGGCCCGCGGGTAGGGCTCGAAGTAGGCGAACCAGATCTGGTCCTGTTCAGCCTTGACCTCGAACGATAGCGCCGTACCGTCGAACTGGCTTGGCACACGGAACCAGCGCTGCTGGTCGTAGCTGGCCACAGCGTTGTAGCCGCTCCACGCGTTCTTGTACGAGGAGCCGGAAGCGTTGTCCAGGCTGAAGCGATGGACCTGCCCCGGTGTGAGCCCGCTGACCTTGAAGTGGAACCACTGGTAGTGGCCGCTGTGGGTGTCCGGACGAATGGCCAGGTGTACCTGGGCCGGGTTGCTGGCATCCAGTACCTGTATGTTGCCGGAGTCGAAATCGCAGTCGATCTGCAGGGGGGACAGCGTCACGGTCATGTGCCGGGCTCCTTTGCGGGCATTGTTGTAGGGGTACTGTATACGGCTTGGTGGGGATGCTGTGCAAGAACAGGCAGGGCGAGCCGTCAGCGGACAGCCCGTATGCCGCGGGCCAGTGCCAGCAAATGTGTGGACTTCAGGTTATTTGAAGAACTGACTGGGCGTGGTACCGAACTGACGCTTGAACATGCTGGCGAAGGCACTTGGGCTGTCATAGCCCAAGGCCCCCGCCACATCGATGATTCGCTCGCCCAGGGCAATCCGCTCCAGTGCCTGCATCAGCCGCGCCTGCTGGCGCCACTGGCCGAAGGTCATGCCGGTTTCCTTGCGGAACAACCGCTGGATGGTCTTTTCGTCCACCCCCAGTCGCAGGCCCCAGTCGGCAACCGTGGCGTTATCCTCGGGCCGTTCATGCAACGCCGTGCAGATCACCCGCAGGCGCTGGTCGCTGGGCTGCGACAGCTTCAGCGGCAAGGTCGGCAGTACGCAGATTTCGTCGAGGATCAGGCGCATGACCCGGGTTTCGCGCGAGTCCTCGGCAAACGGTGCGGTGAACCCCACCGAGGCCTTGATCAGTTCGCTGAGCAAGGGCGAGATGCTGATGGCCTTGCTCTGCAGGGGCAGGCCCGTTGCCGCGTCGATGCGCACGAACACACTGCGCATCTTCACGTCGCCGACACAGCGAATGGCGTGCACCTGGCCGCAAGGCATCCACACACCGCGGCTGGGTGGCACCGTCCAGCATTCGTTGCCGGACTCGACGATCATCAGGCCTTTGATGGCATAGATCAGTTGATGCTTGGTGTGGCTATGGGGCTCGATGAACCAGTCGCTTGGGTAGTCTGTCGCACGGCTACCCACTTCCCAGGTCCACTCATCGACCTCCACCAACAATTCACGCTGCGGCTTTACCATCGTGACCTCATATCGGAGCAGCCTGGCAGCGCCACTTTAGCAGCAACGGCCAGGGCGGGCCCGCGAGCGGGTGGCCGGCAGCAAGGCGGTGGCCAACCCGAGCAGCGGCAGGAACGCGATGGCTTGGTACACCCATTCGATGCCATGCTGGTCGGCCAGTGTGCCCAGGCCGGCTGCACCCACGCCGCTGATGCCGAACATCAGCCCGAACATCACCCCCGAAACCATGCCGACCCGGCCTGGCACCGCCTCTTGGGCATACACCACCAGGGCAGCGAATGCCGAGGACATCACCAGGCCGATGGCCACCGCCAGTACGGCTGTCCAGGCGAGGTTGGCATGGGGCAGGGCCAGGGCGAAGGGCGCCACGCCGAGGAACGAGACCCAGATCACGGCCTTGCGCCCGATGCGATCACCCACCGGGCCACCGGCAAAGGTGCCCAGCGCAACGGCTGCGAGAAACACGAACAGGTACAGCTGGCTGTGCTGCACACTCAGGCCGAAATGCTCGATCAGGTAGAAGGTGAAGAAGTTGGTGAACGAAGCGATGTAGACGAACTTGGCGAACATCAGCACGGCGATCACCACCACCGCGCGCCACATGGCACCCCGCGACAGGCCAGGGGCCTGTTGGCCCGCGAAACTCTTGAGCCGGGCCTGGCCGTGGCGCACGCTCCAGCCCGTCACCCGCAGCAGCACCAGAACAGCCAGCGCAGCGGCCAGCATGAACCAGGCAATGGCCGGTTGCCCGTGCGGAATGATGATGGCAGCGGTGAGCAGCGGGCCGAGGGCCGAGCCGGTATTGCCGCCGACCTGGAAGGTTGATTGCGCGGTGCCGAAGCGCCCGCCGGAGGCCATTCTGGCCACCCGCGAGGCCTCTGGGTGGAAGGTGGCCGAACCCACGCCGACCACGGCGGCAGCCACCAGCAGCATTTCATAGCTGCCGGCAAAGGCGAGCAGGGCGATGCCCACCAGCGTCACCAACATGCCGGCAGGCAGCAGGTAGGGTTGTGGGTGCTTGTCGGTGAACATGCCGACCCAAGGTTGCAGCAGGGAAGCAGTCACCTGATACACCAAGGCGATCCAGCCGATCTGGGCGAAGCTCAGCGCGAAATCGCTTTTCAGCATGGGGTAAATCGACGGCAGTACGGCTTGAATCAGGTCGTTGAGCAGGTGGGCGAATGCAGCCGCACCGACGATGCGCACGACAAAGCCCTGAGGCTGGTCGGCAGGCGTGGCGGCGGCTATGGAGGCGGCGGAGGTTGTCATGGGCAAGGTTCTTCTATGGCAAGGGAGCAAGGCGTTGCCGCAGCAGGTTATCCAGTGCCCAGGTGGCCTGTCTCACGCCGAACAGGCAGCCAATGTCGCGTTTCGGGCATCCGTGCCCACTGCCTGGCAAGAGAACGGAGGCGCCCGGTATTCCATCATTACAGCGTGAGGAAATCAGGCGCGGCCCGTGTGCAGGAACGGCCTGGTGTCGCGATGGGCCGCTCCTGCAGGTGATTGCCTTCAGGCCATATCGGCTGCGGTCTTGCCGGCGACCTTGCTGCGCCCGCCCAGCCATACCAGCAACAGCCCCGCAGCCGCCAGCACACCTCCGGCCATTGGCACGGCGGCGTAGCCCAGGTTCAGGCTGATAACCGCACCGCCCAGCGCCGCGCCCACGGCGTTACCCAGGTTGAACGCACCCACGTTGATCGACGATGCCAGGCCTGGCGCCTCGATGGCGGCAGTCATTACACGCATTTGCAGCGGCGGTACCACGGCGAAGGTGAACATGCCCCAGACCAGCAGGGCGATGGCGGCGCCGATGTGGCTACCCAGTACCAGGGGCATCGCCAGCATGATCAGCGCCAGCACGGCGAGGAAGATCTTCGCCGCGCCATCCAGCGACCAGTCGGCCAGGCGGCCACCCAGGCTGTTGCCAAGGGTGAAGCCAACCCCGATCAGTACCAGCCCCAAGGTTACGAAGCTGTCCGAGGCGCCGGTCAGTTCGGCCAGCACCGGCGCCACGTAGGTGTACAAGGTGAACATGGCGCCGGCACCGAGCACGGTGGTGGCCATTGCCAGCAACACGCTGGGGCGGGCAATGACCGCCAGTTCCTTGCGCACATGCGGCACGCTGCCGCGTTCACCCTTGGGCAGGGCGTACCACAGTGCGGCCATGGCCAGCAGGCCGAGTGCGGCGGTGCCGGCAAATGCCATGCGCCAGCCAATCTGCTGGCCGATCCAGGTGGCGGCCGGCACGCCGCCGATGTTGGCGATGGTCAGGCCCATGAACATGGTGGCCACGGCGCTGGCCTGTTTCTCCTTGGGCACCACGCTGGCTGCCACCACGGCTCCCAGGCCGAAGAACGCACCATGGTTGAGGCTGGTGACCAGTCGCGAAGCGAGCAGGGTGTAGTAGTCCGGCGACAGCGACGACAGCAGGTTGCCAAGGGTGAAGATGGCCATCAGCGCCATCAGCGCAGCGCGCTTCCCGAAACGGCTGAACAGCAGGGTCATGATCGGCGCGCCGACCATCACGCCAATGGCATAAGCGGTGATCAGCATGCCGGCGCTGGGGATGCTCACCTCCACGCCCTGGGCGATGACCGGCAGTAGCCCCATCGGGGTGAACTCGGTAGTACCGATGCCAAAGGCACCAATGGCCAACGCGAAGAGCACGCGGCCGGGTCTCATTGTTTGAGCAGTCATCGGTGTCAGTCCCAGGTTGGCGCCAGGCCGTCAGGGCTGACCTCGCGGCCATTGCGCTCCAGCTCGGCGATGCGTGCCATGTCATCGCTGTCCAGCTTCAGGCCACGGGCAAGCAGGTTGCTGGCCAGGTTTTCACGCTTGGTCGACGACGGGATCACGGCATAGCCCAGTTGCAGGGCCCAGGCCAGGGCAACCTGGGCGACGGTAGCCTTGTGCTTGGCGGCGATCTGGGCCAGTACCGGGTCTTTCAGCACTTTGCCGTAGGCCAGGGTCATGTACGAGGTCACGGTGATCCCTTGTTCCTTGAGGAACGCGGTCAGCTTGCTGTTCTGCAGATAGGGGCTGAGCTCGATCTGGTTGGTGGCGATTTCCCCTTTGCCGACCACGGCAATGGCCTGCCTGGTCAGCTCGATGTTGAAGTTGGAAACGCCGATCTGGCGAGCCAGGCCTTGCTGCTTGGCGTCGGCCAGGGCCTTCATGTACTCGGGCAGTTCTACGCCGTTGCCCGGCGCTGGCCAGTGGATCAGCAGCAGGTCGACGTAGTCGGTGCGCAGTTTCTGCAAGCTGTCACGCAGGCTGGGGATCAGCTTGTCGGCGGCGTAGTTGTCGACCCAGATCTTGGTGGTGATGAACAGCTCGCTGCGCGGCACGCCGCTTTCGGCGATGGCCTGGCCGACTTCGGCTTCGTTCTTGTAGATCTGGGCGGTATCGATGACGCGGTAGCCGACTGCCAGGGCAGACTTGACCGAGTCGATGACGGTTTGGCCGGTGAGGCGGAAGGTGCCGAGGCCGAAGGAAGGAACGCTCATGGGGTTGCTCCTGAATAGGGGGAGGATCATGTGGTGCCCAGTGTGCAGGTTTGAACGGCAGCGAATAAGCCGCTACGGCGCCAAAGTCATTTGACCTGTAGGCACAAATACATTTTCAAGCTGTGCATTCACTACATAAATAGGGCCAGAGGGGCTTGGAACCTTGTTCAGCTAGCGCTTTTTTATCAAGCGTTGAGGCTGCCCATGATCCCTTCCGTAATACCTGCCGATTCCATCGATGCGCTGATTGCCCGTCAGCTGCCAGGCTGGCTCAAGCGCGCGTCTGCCCAAGAGCTGACAGGGCTGCGCGCCGCTGCTTTACGCCAACAGCGGGCGCAGGATCAAGTAGACGCCTGGTTAGGGGCCATAACCCCCTTGGATGAGTTCGCCGAGTCGTTGCTCAAAAGAGCACTTGAGGCCCATTCGATCAAGCGGGTTGACCTGCGGCAGGCCCAGCTCAGGCTGGTGACCCTGCTGCCAAAACCGTCGATATCGCCTGCTTTACCAAGCACTTCAACACGACTTGTCAGCACCCAGACGCTGCTCTCGGCGGCACTGCACAACTTCCACGAAAAGGAAATGCAGCCTGGCTGGTTCGCGGCCGGGTCGCAGTTGGTCACTGCAAGTGGGCACCTGCTGCCACTCAGTGCGCAAGCCTTTGTCCGTCTTTGCAGAGACATTGATATCGGCAGGCGTTATCAACGCCATTTGCAATCGAAGCTTGAAGGCGAGGGGGTGGCCGTCGAGAGCACCCTGGAGGAGGCGATGAGCGCGAACCTGGCGCTTGCTGCAATCGCCGCAAGGATCAAGGGTGAAATCGATGAGCAGACCTGTCAGTGGATCAACCAGGTGGTGGGCACAGGGTCTTTTCTGCCAGCCGACAACACCGTGTTGAAGTGTCACACCCTGAGGCTGCTGGGTAAGAAGGTCATTGGCGCACTGATGATCGAAGTGCGTCAGAACGGCCGCCTGCTTGGCGTTATTGCGTGGTTGCCTGAGGACCCGTATGCCCCGGTGAGTTGGCACACCCACTGGGAGCTACTGTACATGACCCTTGGCATACGCTTGCGTAATGAGGCGTATCGGCGGTACTTCCAGCGCTTCGTCGCAGAGCGCGATCGCGTCGCCTTCTGCGCGGCGCTGAACGCGCTGCTCAACCAAGGCAACACTGTTCTTCCGCTTGAGCTGGATGGCCGCTGTTTTGCGATCGAGGGTGACGTGTTCGCCGCGCTGCGCCAAGCCCGGATCGACAAAATGCTGGATGACGCGCGGGTATTGGCGGTATCGACAGAGGATGAGGATATCGCCGACCGCCGCGCACGTTTGCAGGGCTATCTGGACTTGGGGTTGAGCGTGGCAGGCCTGGCAGCGCTGTTTGTGCCTGTGTTGGGGCAGGCCCTGCTGGGGCTTACGGTGGTGCAACTGGCGGGTGAGGTGTACGAAGGCTACCAGGATTGGCAGTTGGGTGATCGCGACGCCGCATTGGGCCACCTGTTCAACGTGGCCGACACGGTCGTGATAGCGGCGGTGACGACGGCCGGGACGGCGGCTCTTGGCAAGCTGGCACAGCGAGTGGCGCGGGTGGATGCCATGGTGCCGGTAAGCCTGGGCGATGGCCAGTTGCGCCTGTGTGATCCGTCCTTGTCGGGTTATCAACGTGAGGGCGTCGATCTGATGGTAGGACAGGCCGTGAATGAAACTGGCCGTTCGCTGAGGCGCCTGCACGATGCTGTCTATGAGGTGAGCGAAGGGGACGACGGCGCATGGCGTATTCATCACCCATCAAGGCCAGGGGCGTATTCACCGGCGCTTGAGCACAATGGTGCCGGAGGATGGGTGCATGAGTTCGAGCAACCGCAGCGCTGGCATGACCCCGCCTACCTGGTACGTCGCCTTGCCAGCCGCACGGCGCAGGTGCCCGATGAGGCGGTATCTGTAGCGCTGCAGACCACCGGCTTCGAGGCTGACTGCCTGCGCCGCTTGCTGTTGGAGAATTCGCCCCCGCCGGCACGCTTGCTCGATGCCATCGAACGCCAGCAATTGCACCGTGATTTTCCGACGTTGCGGGGTGACGCTTTCGAGGAGGTCTTCAACGAGCGACAGATCAGCCCGCAAGCAGCGGACCGCGTATTGATGCGAGACTTCCCGGGCCTTTCCCATCGCTGCGCACGGGAAATCGTCGAGGGGGCCAGCAGTGTCGAGATGGAGAGCCTGACGGGTGCAGGCCGGGTGCCCTTGGCCTTGGCGGAGCGTGCACGCTGGGCAATACGCGACAGCCGGATAGACCGTGCCTGCGCAGGGTTGCGCCAGGCCGCCGCAGAAAATGCCGATACCGGTAAGCTCGCGTTGGGCCTGATCGAAGCCATCGCCCCTTGGTCGGCTGGGGTCAACGTTGAGCTGCCTGCCGCGGGCAGGGGTGGGTTGCTGCAGACGTTGAGGCGGCAGCTGGACAGCCGCCAGCGACAGTTGCTTGGTATGAGCCAGATGACGGATGACGCACTGGGTGAGCGGCTTGGGCGTGAGGCACTCGCAGACCGTGAGTCGGCGGCCCGGATGATTGGGCTGGCCCGTGTGGGGCAGGGGATTCGCCCTCCTGTGCGGTTGTTCGATGGGCGTTTGGGCTACCCGCTCAGTGGCCACCTGACAGGGACCCGCCAGGCACTGCGCCGCACGTTGAACCACGTGTATCCGGTGATGAGCAGTGAGCAGCTGGAGGTCTACCTGCAAGACCTGGCGCAGCGGGGGGTGGACCCGTGGAACCATGTCAGCCAACTGCTACAGGCCAAGGTCAGCCTCAAGCAGGCATTGCAAGCCTGGCGAAATGACGCAGGGCTGAACATTGTCCGCCGCCTGCGTCGTATCAAGGTTGCCAGGCGCATTACGGCAAGCTGGCAGCGCTTTACCCCTGGGGAGGTGGCGGGTGACTACCACCTGACCCTCGTGGGTGAGCGAGTGGGTGAATTGCCGGCCTTGCCTGATAATGTGAGTTTCGACCACATCACGCACCTGACCCTGCGCGATATGCAGCTGACGAGCCTTGATGCGGGCTTTCTTGGTCGCTTCAGCAAGGTGCGCAACCTGGACTTGCGGAACAACCGGCTGACTCGCCTTCCTGCAGGTATCGAGCAACTGACCGAATTGAAAAACCTGCGCCTTGGCGGCAACCAGATCGTGCTTTCCAGCGAGGATAACCTGCGTTTGAGCCAGCTTGTGGAGCTGCGCCGTTTGGAGCTCAACGGTAACCCGGTCGGCTTGCTGCCACCCTTGGCGTCTTTCCCCCTGCTGCGCCGGCTGTCCTTGCGCAACACCGGGCTGGGCGATCTGCCCGCTGATCTGGCCAGGCACGGTAATCTGGAGTTGCTGGACATGCGTGACAACCAGATCCAGACGCTGCCTGAAGCGCTGTCTTTAGTGCCGCTTCGCTTGTTGCGGGGCCTGGAGCTGCACGACAATCCACTCTCGGACGAAACCTTGCAGCGCTTGCAGTTGGCCAGGGCGTCGGCCGGGGCCGTTGAGCGTCGACGTGCAGCTCATGCCACTTCGATCCCGAACGCTGCAGCCCCTTGGTTTTCAGGATTCACGCCAGCCCAGCGCGAGGTGCGATTGGCGAGCTGGAACCGCTTGAGCCAGGAAGCCGGGGCGCAGGATCTGTTCCGCTTCTTCTCTGATTTACGCGCCCTGCGTGAATACGACGCACAACCGCGCGACCTGCAGGCCCGGGTGTGGCATATCCTCGAGGCCTGCGAGCAGCACGCTGAAGTACGTGCGAGCCTGTTCGAGCAAGTTGCCCGGCCGCGCAGTTGCAGTGACGAGTTGCTGCTGACGCTCAGCGAGCTGGAGGTTGGCGCGCTGGTCGCCAAGGCCGGTACAGCCGGTACCGGTTTACAGAAGGAGCGGGCGCTGGTCAGGCTGGGGCGTTCGTTGTTCCGCCTGGATAAAGTCAACGCAATTGCCGCGCGGCATATTGCGGATTACTTTTCGAACGATCCCGTTGAGGTTTACCTGACCTATCGCGTCAGGCTGGCAGATAGTCTCGACCTTCCCGTGCAGCCCAGCCATCTTTCGTACGAGAGTTTCAGTGGAGTTGGCCGTGAAGACCTGGACGCCGCGCGCAGCGAGGTGCTGCGGCAGGAAACGCCACAAGCCTTGGCTCAGGCGCTGGCAGATCGATCCTTCTGGCAGGACTATCTGCACGAGCAGCAGGCGGCGCGCTTCAGCCGCCTGGACGAGCCTTTTCAGCAGCGCCTGGATGCGTTGCTCGAACAATCGAAAACGCTGAGCGATGGCGACTATTTTGCCCAGGTCGAGCATATCTGCGCAGCGCGTGAGGTCGCGAAACGGCAGCTTTTGCTTGAATTGAGCCGAGAGGCAATCCAGCGCCACGGCCTGTGAACGAAACAGCCCGCCGAGAGGCGGGCTGTTCGCTGGGGTGGGACGGTCAGCGGCGGCGGAACAGCGGCAGCGGTTCGTCGGTGGCGGCCTGGTAGGTCACCGAGAAGTCCTTCAGGCCTTGCAGCGCGTCTTCCGGGTCCTTGTCGGCACGGATGGCGAATGCGTCGAAGCCGCAGCGGGCCATGAAGAACAGCTGGTCGCGCAGTACATCGCCGATGGCGCGCAGTTCGCCTTTGAACTTGTAGCGGTCACGCAGCAGGCGCGCATTGGAGTAGCTGCGGCCGTCGGTGAATGCCGGGAAGTTCAGGGCGATGACCTGGAAGTGGTGCACGTCTTCGCCGATTTCCTCCGCTTCCTGGTCGCTGTCCAGCCATACACCCAGGCCGCCATCGCGGGCCTTGAGCACATGGGCATGGTCGCGCCACATCTGCAGCGGGACGATGTAGTCGTCGCAGTTGGTCAGCTCGTCGAACGAGGTTTCCTTGGGCAGCAGGTGCCAGGTTTCGTCGACGATCTGGTTGTTCTTAATGATTCGCTGCATAGACGCGTTCCTTGAAGGGGTCGATGCCGATACGCTGGTAAGTGTCGATGAAACGCTCTTCCTCGGTACGTTGCTCGACGTACACGGCAATCAGCTTCTCGATCACATCGGCCATGTCATCCTGCGCGAAGGACGGGCCAAGGATCTTGCCCAGGCTTGCGCCGCGCGCGGCGTTGCCACCCAGCGACACCTGGTAGAACTCCTCACCCTTCTTGTCCACGCCGAGGATGCCGATGTGGCCCACGTGGTGGTGGCCGCAGGCGTTCATGCAGCCGGAGATGTTCAGGTCGATTTCGCCGATGTCGAACAGGTAGTCCAGGTCGTCGAAACGGCGCTGGATGGACTCGGCAATCGGGATCGACTTGGCGTTGGCCAGCGAGCAGTAGTCACCACCCGGGCAGCAGATGATGTCGGTCAGCAGGCCGATGTTCGGGGTGGCGAAGCCGCCCTCGCGCAGTTCCAGCCACAGCGCGTGCAGCTGGCGCTGCTCGACGTCGGCGAGGATGATGTTCTGCTCGTGCGAGGTGCGCAGGAAGCCGAAGCTGTAGCGTTCGGCCAGGTCGGCCACGGCGTCCAGCTGCTTGTCGGTCAAGTCACCCGGGGCAACACCGGTCGGCTTGAGTGACAGGGTCACAGCCACGTAACCCGGGCGTTTGTGGGCACGGGTGTTGCGCGAGCGCCAGCGGGCGAACCCTGGGTACTCGGCATCCAGTGCGGTGTAGTCGACGTTGTCGAGTGCGAGGTACTCGGGGTCGACGAAGTGGCGCGACACACGCTGCACTTCGGCCTCGGTCAGGGTGGTGCTGCCGCCTCGCAGGTGGACCATTTCGGCCTCGACCTTTTCGGCGAACACTTCCGGGGTAAGGGCCTTGACCAGGATCTTGATCCGCGCCTTGTACTTGTTGTCACGGCGACCGTAACGGTTGTACACGCGCAGGATGGCGTCGAGGTAGCTGATCAGGTCCTGCCACGGCAGGAACTCGTTGATGAACGAGCCCACCACCGGGGTACGGCCCAGGCCGCCACCGACCAGCACACGGAAGCCCAGTTCGCCGGCAGCGTTGCGCACCGGCTCCAGGCCGATGTCGTGCACTTCGATGGCCGCGCGGTCTTCCTGCGAGCCGTTGATGGCGATCTTGAACTTGCGTGGCAGGTAGGCGAATTCCGGGTGGAAGGTGGTCCACTGGCGGACGATTTCACACCATGGGCGCGGGTCGACGATTTCGTCTGCGGCCACACCGGCGAACTGGTCGGTGGTGGTGTTGCGCAGGCAGTTGCCGCTGGTCTGGATCGCGTGCATCTGCACGGTGGCCAGCTCGGCGAGAATGTCCGGGATGTCTTCCAGCGCCGGCCAGTTGTACTGCACGTTCTGGCGCGTGGAGATGTGGGCATAGCCCTTGTCGTAGTCGCGAGCGATCCTGGCCAGGGTGCGGACCTGGTTGGCGTTCAGCTGGCCGTACGGCACCGCGACACGCAGCATCGGCGCGAAACGTTGGATATAAAGGCCGTTCTGCAGGCGCAGAGGGCGGAATTCTTCTTCGCTCAGCTCACCGGCCAGGTAGCGGCGGGTCTGATCACGGAACTGCTTGACGCGGTCCTCGATGATCCGCTGATCGTACTCGTCGTATACGTACATAAAAGTCCTGTCTCAGGCATGCAGCTATTCGCGCGCACGGCCGCGCACTCCGGTACGGAGCCGGGGAACGATATCAGGTTGCAGTTATGCGCTAAAGTGATGTTTTTGCATATGAAAAGAACCAAATGGACTATGTGAGATTGACTGCCATTTGTGCGTTGAGCGTCGCCAGGCGTTTATAATCCGACGTTTGCTTCGCAGAGATGTGACCCCATGCTCAAGGCCCTGTGCCAAAGCTTGTGCCTTGTCTTGCCACTGATGGCAAATGCGCAACCGGCTTCGGTGGTGTTCCTCAACCCGGGGCTGTCCACCGAGACGTTCTGGACCAGCTACACCCGCTTCATGCAGGCCGCCGCGGACGAGCTGGGCATGACCCTGCAGGTGCAATACAGCGAGCGCCGCGCTGACCTGACACTGACTCAGGCCCGGGCGATCCTGAGCGCGCCGCACCGGCCCGATTACCTGGTACTGGTCAACGAGCAGTACGTGGCACCGGAAATCCTGCGCCTGTCGCGTGGCACCGGGGTGAAGCTGCTGCTGGTCAACAATGGCCTGACCACCAGCCAGCGCCTCAGCATCGAGGCTCAGCCCGACAAGTATGCCGAGCCGCTGGGTACCTTGATGAGCAACGACGAGCAGGCGGGCTACCAGATGTTGCACTCGATGCTCGCACAACTGCCTCGCAACGCAGGGCCGGTGGATCTGCTGGCCTTTGCCGGGGTCAAGACCACCCCGGCCTCGCAGTTGCGCGTTGAGGGCATGCGCCGAGCCCTGGCCGATTTCCCACAGGTGCGCTTGCGGCAGGTGGTATACGGCGGCTGGAACCGTCAGCGCGCCTATGAGCAAGCGACGCAGTTGCTGGAGCGTTACCCGGCCACCCGCCTGGTGTGGTCGGCCAATGACCAGATGGCTTTTGGTGCCATGCAGGCGTTCGAGGAGGCCGGGTACACGCCGGGGCGTGACGTGCTGTTCGGTGCCGTCAACAGCTCGCCCGAAGCCTTGCGCGCGCGTATCGATGGGCGCTTGAGCGTGCTGATGGGTGGACATTTCACCCTTGGCGGTTGGGCCATGGTGATGCTGCACGATGATGCCCACGGGCTGGCGTTGAACCGCGACGGCCTGCGCGAGCGCCGTGTTCCGGTATTGCAGGAAATCGATCAGGCCAAGGCAAGGCGTTGGCTGAAGCTACTGGAAAGGGACGACTACGGCGTCGATTTTCGACGTTACAGCGCCGAAGGGCGACCGCCCGGTTACCGTTACCCGTTTCTGGCGTCACCGGTCGAATATTGAATGACCCTGCTTGAGGGAAGGGCATTGCTCGTCTTAACTGCTGGTGGTGAAGTGCATTCCCATAACCACTACAAGAGGCAATGCAATGGGAAACCCAACCAAGGTCCGCAAAGCTGACAGCAGTGTCGATGCCTGGGCGATCCTCTGCCTGATCGTTCTGGTGGTGGTCACTGCCGTGTATTGGGTCAGCCACCAGTGACTTGCAACTCAAGACCGTGATGTAGCAGGGCGCCTGCGGGAGGGAATCTCGCAGGCGCTTTATTAGTGCCTGTGGCCGCCTCTTCGCGGTGAAAACATATCCCTTGAGAATGGCGCAGTACCGTCGTAGGAGCGGGTTTACCCGCGAAAGGGCCGGGCCTGCTGGCCAATATCTACCCTTCGTTCACCGTTGCCGT
>NZ_JBICII010000015.1:0-33887 GCF_043101865.1 Pseudomonas sp. zjy_15 | reverse complement strand
TCGGCAGCGAAGCTGAGATCCTAGGGGCGCTTCGCACCCCATTCGCGACACAAGGCCGCTCCCACAAAAAGCCGAGCAGTTGTCAGGCCAAAGGCCGGCTATGGGGAAACAGCAGGTCGATAAAACGCTCGGCCGTGGGCTGCGGTTCATGGTTGGCCAGGCCGGCACGTTCGTTGGCCTCAATGATCACGTACTCCGGCTGCCCGGCATCACGCACCATGAAGTCCAGCCCCACCACCGGAATTTCCAATGCGCGTGCCGCGCGCACGGCAGCATCGGCCAGCACCGGGTGCAGGCGTTCGGTGACGTCTTCCAGGGTGCCGCCGGTGTGCAGGTTGGCCGTACGTCGCACGGCCAGGCGCTGGCCGGCTGGCAGCACGTCGTCATAACCAACGCTCGCTGCGCGCAAGGTGCGCTCGGTTTCGTCGTCCAGCGGAATGCGGCTTTCGCCACCGGTGGCGGCCTGGCGGCGACGGCTCTGGGCTTCGATCAACTGGCGCACGCTGTGTTTGCCGTCGCCCAGCACCTGCGCCGGGTGACGGATGGCGGCGGCCACCACCTCGTAGCCGATCACCACGATGCGCAGGTCGAACCCGGCATGAAAGCTTTCCAGCAGCACGCGGCTGTCGAACTGGCGGGCGTGCGCCACGGCACGGGTGATGTCGTCGATACAGGTCAGGTTCACCGCCACCCCCTGGCCTTGCTCGCCATCGACTGGCTTGACCACCACCGCGCCATGCTCGTCGAGAAACGCCAGGTTGTCATCGGCATTGCCCGCCAGCTGTTGCGCGGGCACCTGCAGCCCGGCGTTGTGCAGGGCGTGCTGGGTCAGGCGTTTGTCCTGGCACAGGGTCATGGTCACGGCACTGGTCAGGTCGCTGAGCGATTCCCGACAGCGAATGCGCCGCCCGCCCAGGCTCAGGGTGAACAGGCCGCCAGCGGCGTCGTCCACCTGCACTTCGATGCCCCGGCGCAGGGCCTCGTCAACGATGATGCGTGCGTAGGGGTTGAGGTCGGCCTGCGGGCCGGGCCCGAGGAACAGCTGCTCGTTGATACCGTTCTTGCGCTTGACGGCGAAGGTGGGCAGGTTGCGAAAACCCAGTTTCTGGTACAGGCGCTTGGCCTGGCGGTTGTCGTGCAGCACCGACAGGTCCAGGTAGGCCAGGCCACGGCTCATGAAGTGTTCGATCAGGTGGCGCACCAGCACCTCGCCCACGCCGGGGCGGGTGCAGTGTGGGTCCACCGCCAGGCACCACAGGCTGCTGCCGTGCTCGGGGTCATCGAACGCCTTGGTGTGGTTCAGGCCCATGACGCTGCCGATCACCGAGCCGCTGTCTTCGTCCTCTGCCAGCCAGTACACCGGGCCACCCAAGTGCCGGGGGGTAAGCAGTTCGGCGTCGACGGGGAGCATCCCGCGCGCCTGGTACAGGGTGTTGATCGCCTGCCAGTCGGCGGGGTTCTGTGCCCGGCGCACGCGAAAGCCGCGAAATACCCGCTGCGCCGGGCGATAGTCGGTGAACCACAGGCGCAGGGTGTCGGACGGGTCGAGGAACAGCTGCTGTGGGGCCTGGGCCAGCACCTGCTGCGGTGCGGCCACGTACAGGGCGATGTCACGTTCGCCCGGGTGCTCGTCGAGCAAATCCTCGGCCAGGGAAACCGGGTCGGGGTAGGTGTGGCCTATCAGCAGCCGGCCCCAGCCGCAGTGCACGGCACGCGGTTGGTCGTGGGGCTGGCTGCCGTCGCCGGCCAGGCGCGCTTGCAGGCGCTCGTAGGACGGCGCCTGGCCGCGCAGTAGGCGCTGACCATAAGCGATTTCATGGGCTTTCATCGGTCAGATTCCTTGTTCGCTCAACCACAGGTTAAGCGCTGCCAGTTGCCACAGCTTGGAACCTCGCAATGGCGTCAGTTGACCGTGCGGGTTGCTCAGCAGGCGGTCGAGCATGGCCGGGTTGAACAACCCTCGGTCCTGGCTGGGGTCGGTCAACAGCTCACGTACCCAGCCCAGGGTGGCACCTTCCAGATGCTTCAGGCCCGGTACCGGGAAGTAACCCTTCTTGCGGTCGATCACCTCATGCGGGATCACCCGTCGCGCCGCCTGCTTGAGCACCTGCTTGCCGCCGTCGGGCAGCTTGAAGCGTGCGGGTATGCGTGCCGACAGTTCCACCAGGCGGTAATCAAGGAACGGCGTGCGCGCCTCCAGGCCCCAGGCCATGGTCATGTTGTCCACCCGCTTGACCGGGTCGTCGACCAGCATCACGGTGCTGTCCAGGCGCAGGGCCTTGTCCACGGCAGCCGGTGCGCCCGGGCGCGCGAAGTGTTCGCGTACGAAGTCGCCGGCGGCATCGGTTTCCAGCAGCCAGGGGGCCTGCACGGTGTCGCGGTACTCGGCGTGGCTGCGGTCGAAGAACGCATCACGATAGGCCGCATAGGCATCGTCGGCGCCGTCCACCTGCGGGTACCAGTGGTAACCGGCGAACAGCTCGTCGGCACCCTGGCCGCTCTGTACGCCCTTGCAGTGCTTGGCCACTTCCCGCGACAGCAGGTAGAACGCGATGCAGTCGTGGCTGACCATCGGCTCGCTCATGGCGCGGAACGCAGCCGGCAACTGGTCGATGATCTCGTGTTCGGCAATGCGCAGTTGGTGATGGCGGGTGCCGTAGTGCCTGGCGATCAGGTCGGAGTACTGGAACTCATCGCCGCGCTCTCCGCCGGCATCCTCGAAGCCGATGGAGAAGGTCGACAGGTCTTCCACCCCCACTTCGCGCAGCAGGCCGACCAGCAGGCTGGAATCGACCCCGCCGGACAGCAACACGCCAACATCCACAGCAGCCCGTTGGCGGATGGCCACGGCGTCCCGGGTAGCGTCGAGCACGCGGGTGGTCCAGCCTTCCAGGTCCAGTTCATGCTCGTCGGGGTGGGGGCCGTAGTGCAGTTGCCACCAGACCTGGCGTTCCACTTCGCCATGCTGGTCGATGCGCATCCAGGTGCCAGGCTCCAGCTTCTGCACGTTGGCCAGCAGGGTACGCGGTGCCGGTACCACGGCATGGAAGTTCAGGTAGTGGTTGAGAGCCACCGGGTCGAGCATCGGGTCGATGTCGCCGCCCTTGAGCAGCGCCGGCAGGGTCGAGGCAAAGCGCAGGCGCTCACCGTTGCGCGACAGGTACAGGGGTTTGACGCCGAGGCGGTCGCGGGCCAGGAACAGGCGCTGGTTGTCGCGCTCCCAGATGGCCAGGGCAAACATGCCGTTGAGCTTGGGCAGCAGGGCCGCGCCCCAGGCGTGGTAGCCCTTGAGCAGCACCTCGGTGTCGCCGTCGGACCAGAAGCTGTAGCCCAGCGCCTGCAGTTCCTCGCGCAGTTCGGGGAAGTTGTAGATGGCACCGTTGAAGGCCAATGACAGGCCCAGGGTGTTGTCGACCATCGGCTGCGCCGAGCCGTCGGACAGGTCCATGATCTTCAGGCGCCGGTGGCCCAGGGCGATCGGGCCCTGGCTATGGAAGCCCCAGGCATCCGGGCCACGCGGGGCCAGGTGATGGGTAATGCGCTCTACCGCAGCCAGGTCGGCTGGGCGAGGGGCTTGGTCGATGGGGGTGAAACGCAATTCTCCTGCTAATCCGCACATAAGTCCTTACCGGTTTTTCCGTTGGGGAGGTGATGCCCCGGATTAGGGCACCTTAATGAACTGACATGTTTGCTTTTTGAGAGTTTTAGACCTTTTGGTTATAAGTGGATGGGCATACAGCTTGATGCTATCACGTCCCTCGAATCAACCGACGCAACCCAAACCGGTTCGGATGGCAGGCCTCCACCACCGCCCGCGGCAATGGCAGCGGTTCCCCACATACCCAGGCCGCCACCAGCTCGCCACTCAACGGCGCCGTGATCAACCCGCGTGAGCCGTGCCCGCTGTTCACATACAACCCGCCCAACCAAGGGCAGGGCACATCCGGTACCTGCCGTGCATCACGGCCCAGCACTGCGTAGGCTTCGGCAAACGCCTGCCCGTCGGCGACCGGCCCGACGATCGGCAGGTAATCCGGGCTGGTGCAACGGAACGCTGCACGCCCCTGCAGTTGCTCAGCGTCCAGTTTAGCCACGCCCAGCCGCTGCGCCAGATCGACGGAAATTTCGTCCAGCAGTGCCAGGTTGCCCTGGTGCTCGGCCAGCGTCGGCGCAAGGTCCTCACTGTGGAAGTCAAAACTTGCCCCCAGTGTATGTTCACCCTCGCGCGGCGGTGCCACATAGCCTTCCGCGCACACCACGGTACGCAGTGCCTGGCTGCTGGCGGTGGCCGGCAAGCGGGTGATCTGCCCACGGATGCGCTTGAGTGGTAACTGCGCGCAAGGGGCGAAGCGCCGCACATCCGCTGCACCGGCCAGGACCACCACTGGAGCGCTGGCTAACAGCTGGTCGCCAGCCCAGGCCTGCCACTGTTCACCCACTTTGCGCAGTTCGAGCACTTCCTGGTGGGTCACCAGCTGAATACCTGGGTGCTGCAACTGCTGCTGACACAGTGCCGGCGGGTGCACCCAGCCACCTTCGGGGTAGAACAACCCGCCGCCAGGCAACGCCACGCCGGCGATGGCTTCGGCCTCGGCGCGCTCCAGCGGGTGCAGCAAGCCGCGGTCGAAGGCGGCAGCCAGCTTGCCCTGGCGTTCGGCCTCCTTGCTGTCGAAGGCCAGTTGCAGCACCCCGCAGGCATCCCAGTCACGGCCACGCTGCAAGCGCTGCAGCTGGCGCCGGGTGTAGCCGAACCCGGACAGGATCATCTGCGACAGCGCGGTGCCATGGGCAGACAGCTTGAGGTACAGCACCCCTTGCGGGTTGCCCGAAGCTTCCTGGGCCGGGGTTTCGTGGCGCTCCAGCACGGTAACCTGCCAGCCACGCCGGGCCAGGCTGGCGGCGCTGCTGCTGCCGGCAAGACCGGCACCGATCACCAGCGCCTCGCGCGGCCCCTGTGCAGCAGCGGGGCGTGCGTACCAAGGTGCGTGTGGGCCGGGCAGGGGGCCGACGTAGGCGCCGCTCATCACTTCCCACTTCTTGCCGATGCCTGGCACCTTTTTCATGGCGAAGCCGGCTTCGACCAGGCTGCGGCGTACCCAGCCGGTGGTGGTGAAGGTGCCCAGCACCGTGTCCGGATGCGATAGCCGCGCCAGTTGCGCAAACAGCGCCGGGGTCCACATGTCGGGGTTCTTGGCGGGGGCGAAGCCGTCGAGGAACCACACATCGACCTGCGCGTCGAGCTGCGGCAGCTGTTCCAGCACATCGCCTATCAACAGGGTCAGGGTGACCCTGCCATCGGCGAAGGTGAACTGCTGAAAGCCCGGGTGCACCGCCACGTACTGCTCCAGCAGCGGCTCGGTATAGGCGGCCAGTTCAGGCCACAGGTTCACTGCGCGGGCCATGTCGGCGTGGCCGAGAGGGTACTTTTCGACGCTGACGAAGTGCAGGCGCGCGTCGCTGTGTGCGTGCTGGTCAAACAGCTGCCAGGCGCAGAAAAAATTCATGCCGGTGCCAAAGCCGGTTTCGCCGATCACCGTACAAGCATGCGGCGCCAGGTTTGCAAAACGTTCGGCCAGGCGGGTCTGGCCGAGAAACACGTGCTTGGTTTCTTCGATGCCTTCGTTGACTGCGAAATAGACGTCGTCATAGTGCCGCGAATGGGGGCGGCCCTGTTCATCCCAGTCGATCTGGGCGTGCTGGAGGAGGGTGGGCATGGTTGGCTCGGTTGCAGCGGATGGCGGGATTTTATGCCATCCGGATGAGCTGTGGGAGCGCGTTCATTCGTGAAGAGGCCCGTACAGGCAGAAATGAAATCCGCTAGTCTTGCTTATCCATTGAAGGAGCCAGTGCATGTTCGAATCTGCCGAAATCGGCCACAGCATCGACAAGGAGGCTTACGACGCCGAGGTACCCGCTTTACGCGAGGCCCTGCTCGAAGCCCAGTACGAACTCAAGCAGCAAGCGCGTTTTCCGGTGATCGTGCTGATCAACGGCATTGAAGGCGCCGGCAAGGGTGAGACGGTAAAACTGCTCAACGAGTGGATGGACCCGCGCATGATCGATGTGCTCACCTTCGACCAGCAGACCGACGAAGAGCTGGCCCGCCCGCCCGCCTGGCGTTACTGGCGGGCCTTGCCGCCCAAGGGGCGGATGGGGGTGTTCTTTGGCAACTGGTACAGCCAGATGCTGCAGGGGCGTGTGCACGGGGTGTTCAAGGATGCCGTCCTCGATCAGGCCATTACCGGTGCCGAACGCCTGGAGGAGATGCTTTGCGATGAAGGTGCGCTGATCATCAAGTTCTGGTTCCACCTGTCCAAGAAGCAGATGAAGGCGAGGCTGAAATCGCTCAAGGACGACCCGCTGCACAGCTGGAAGATCAGCCCGCTGGATTGGCAGCAATCGCAAACCTACGACCGTTTCGTGCGCTTTGGTGAGCGCGTGCTGCGCCGCACCAGCCGCGACTATGCGCCATGGCACATCATCGAGGGGGTAGACCCGAATTACCGCAGCCTGGCGGTGGGGCGCATTCTGCTGGAAAGCCTGCAGGCCGCGCTGGCCAATAACCCCAAGGGCAAGCACCAGGGCAACGTGGCCCCGTTGAGCCATAGCATCGACGACCGCAGCCTGCTTGGCGCCCTGGACATGACGTTGCGGCTGGACAAGGCCGACTACCAGGAACAGTTGATCACCGAACAGGCCCGCCTGGCCGGCCTGCTGCGTGACAAGCGCATGCGCCGGCACGCGCTGGTGGCGGTGTTCGAAGGCAACGACGCCGCCGGCAAGGGGGGCGCCATCCGTCGCGTGGCGGCGGCGCTGGATCCGCGTCAGTACCGCATCGTGCCGATTGCCGCACCCACTGAAGAAGAGCGCGCCCAGCCCTACCTGTGGCGGTTCTGGCGGCACATCCCGGCACGTGGCAAGTTCACCATCTTCGACCGCTCCTGGTATGGCCGGGTGCTGGTGGAGCGGGTGGAAGGCTTCTGCAGCCCGGCCGACTGGATGCGTGCCTACAGCGAGATCAACGACTTTGAAGAGCAGTTGGTGGATGCGGGCGTGGTGGTGGTGAAGTTCTGGCTGGCGATCGATCAGCAAACCCAACTGGAGCGTTTCGAAGAGCGTGAGCAGATTCCGTTCAAACGCTACAAGATCACCGAGGATGACTGGCGCAACCGCGACAAGTGGGACGAATACTCCCAGGCTGTGGGCGACATGGTCGACCGCACCAGCAACGAGATTGCCCCATGGACGCTGGTGGAAGCCAATGACAAGCGCTGGGCGCGGGTGAAGGTGGTGCGCACCATCAACCAGGCGCTGGAAGCGGCGTTTGCCAAGCACAAGAAATAGCCGAAGGTGAGGTTGCCTGTTCTGGCCTCTTCGCGGGTAAACCCGCTCCTACCGGGGATCGCGTGCTGAGCTGCGCCCCGGATGTTGGACAAAAAATCCAACACCGGGGCGCAGCTCACGCTCCCGTAGGAGCGGGTTTACCCGCGAAAGGGCCAGCACAGGCAACACCTCCCCCCAGCCATGCCCCAAAAGAATGACCTGATGAATTCTTTTCTCGGCACTCTCCACCGTCCCCGTCCTCCAACCCCGTAGAATTCAACAACCCCCACTACGGGCTTGATCGAGGATTTTATGCACACCACTTCTGGCCGCTGGGGCTATGGGCTGTTCCTGGCACTTCTGACAGCGCTGCTCTGGGGCATCCTGCCGATCAAGCTCAAGCAGGTACTGCAAGTGGTCGACCCGATCACTGTCACCTGGTACCGGCTGCTGGTCTCCGGCGGCCTGCTGTTCGCCTGGCTGGCGGCTCAGCGGCGTTTGCCGTCCATCCGCAAGCTGGCGCCCAGGGGCAAGGGCCTGGTGCTGGTTGCGGTGCTCGGCCTGATGGGCAACTACGTGCTCTACCTGATCGGTCTCAAACTGCTTAGCCCGGGTACCGCACAACTGGTGGTACAGATCGGCCCGGTGCTGTTGCTGGTGGCCAGCGTGTTCGTGTTCCGCGAGCGCTTCAGTGTGGGGCAGGGCATGGGGCTGTTGGTGCTGCTGGCAGGGTTTGGCCTGTTCTTCAACCAGCGCCTGGAAGAGCTGCTGACTTCACTGGGTGCCTATACTACCGGCGTGTTGACCATCTTGCTGGCGACCAGCATCTGGGTGTTCTACGCCCTGAGCCAGAAGCAGTTGCTGACCGTGTGGCACTCGCAGCAGGTGATGATGGTGATCTACCTCAGCTGCGCTGGGTTGCTGACACCTTGGGTGCACCCACTGGAGGCCTTGCAACTGACCCCGGTGCAAGGCTGGCTGCTGCTGGCCTGTTGCCTGAACACCCTGGTGGCGTACGGCGCGTTCGCCGAAGCGCTGGCGCACTGGGAGGCGTCGCGGGTAAGTGCCACGCTGGCGCTGACCCCGTTGGTGACCTTCGTTGCGGTGGCGCTGGCAGCATGGGTGTGGCCTGACTATGTGCATGCCGAGGACATCAACGCCCTGGGCTATGTGGGGGCGGTCACGGTGGTGTTCGGTTCGGCGCTGGTAGCGCTGGGGCCCTCGCTGGTGGCCAGCTGGCGGGCGCGTCGAGAACGAGGTCAGCGCGCATGCTCATCAGAGGGATGACCTAGCATTTTTGCTAGTTGCGAGTTTTTTGCTATTTGAATCAAATGTGCATAAAAGTTCGCGGAGTAAGGGTGATGAAGGCTCATGCGTTTGTGCATCCGGGTATAAAGGTAAATGTGAATTACCTTGAGAGGTTCGTGCGTCATAATCTGCATCGTGAACCTTGGAAGAGTGCCAGTGAAAAAGTACTGAATGATTATTTGAACCGAGCAGATAAGAACTGGGCTCCGAAGCCGCGCGATGTGGTGGATTGCGGAGCTTATAGTCAGCCGGATTGTGGGTGTACTGATGAAACCCGAGATGGTCAGGCTGCCTATGCGCAGGCATTGCTCTGGGTGATCAAGGATGACAAGGAATATGCAGCTACTGCCATCAGAATCCTTGACGCATGGTCTGTAAAACTTACCGGAGGACATGTCGGCGAAAATGCACGCCTTCAGGCGTCGTGGGCAGCGTGCTTGTTCACCAGTGCTGCGGAAATCCTTGCTCATACCGAATCTGGCTGGACGCCTGAGGGTAAGGCGCGTTTCACGGTTATGTTGGAAACGCAGTTTCAACCGATTGTTGAGAAACTTTTCTATGGTGGAGGCTGGCTGTGGGATACCGTAGCTGGCAATTGGCGCTCAACGGGTATCGAAGCACTTTTCTACATAGCGATTTTTACCGAAAATCAAGGGCTGTTTGAGACGTGCACCCGGCTTTGGAAAGACCATATTGTGGCATCCATTTATTTAGAGTCTGATGGGGTGCGTCCCCGGCTATTGCCCAATTGGACCAGGGTGCCGAGTGATGAAGAGGTCAATCAACAGTGGGGTAGTCCATACCGTTACATTGAGGGGATGAACATTGAGAGCTGTCGTGACTTCGCCCACACCGCTTATGGCTTGGCAGCTACCATCAATGTAGCTGAAACTGCATTGTTGCAGGGTATCGATTTGTACAGGGATGAGGAGACGCAAGCGATGGCGCGAATAATGCAAACGATGGAGTTTCATTCCCGGTATGAAAACATTGCATTGATGCCAGACATCTGCAAGAAATACCACGGCATCATCTTGAGTGCACAATGGACCTTTGAAATCGGGTACACCCACTATGCGGTCCGTTTGGGTCACCCTTTGCCAGAAACCCGCGCGTTCGTACAAAGACATCGGCCCACGCAAGGGGATTTCCATTACATGTGGGAAAGCTTGACCCATGCTTATCCTCGTACGGGCGATGACCCGATTGCTTAAGCGTCACAGAGATAGGTAAAGCTATTCAATAAACTGTGAGCCGCCCCTGGCACGGTACCGTGGGTAATTTGGCAGCCTGGGCGGCTCATCGGGGGCTAGCCTTTACCCCCCGGCGCCAGCATGTTCTCCGGCCGCACCCACTGGTCGAATTGCTCATTGGTCAGATACTTCAACGCCAAGGCCGCCTCGCGCAAGGTCTTGCCCTCGCTGTAAGCCTTCTTGGCAATTTCCGCCGCCTTGTCATAACCAATATGCGGGTTCAGCGCGGTCACCAGCATCAACCCGCGCTCCAGGTGCGCGGCCATCTGCTCGGCATCCGGCTCGATACCCGCCACGCAATGCTGCTGGAAGTTGCGGCAACCATCGGCCAGCAACTCGATGGACTGCAGCAGGTTATGGATGATCACCGGCTTGAACACATTCAACTGCAAATGCCCCTGGCTGGCGGCAAAACCGATGGCCGCGTCGTTGCCCAGTACCTGGCAGGCCAGCATCGACAGCGCCTCGCACTGGGTGGGGTTGACCTTGCCCGGCATGATCGAGCTGCCCGGCTCGTTGGCGGGCAGGCGCACCTCGGCCAGCCCGGCGCGCGGACCGGATCCCAGCAGGCGCAGGTCGTTGGCGATTTTCATCAGGGCCACGGCCAGGGTCTTCAGGGCCCCCGCCAGGCTGGTCAGCGGTTCGTGGCCGGCGAGGGCGGCGAACTTGTTGGGCGCGGTGATGAGCGGCAGGCCGGACAGCGCCGCCAACTCGGCAGCGATGGCTTCAGCAAAACCCTGCGGGGCGTTGAGCCCGGTACCCACGGCAGTACCGCCCTGAGCCAGTTCGCACACCGCCGGCAGGGTGGCGCGTATGGCGCGCTGGGCGTAATCGAGCTGGGCGACGAAGGCCGACACTTCCTGGCCGAAGGTAATCGGCGTGGCGTCCATCATGTGCGTGCGGCCGGTTTTCACCAGCTTGTGGTGACGCATCGACAGCTCGGCCAGTCCCGAAGACAATTCGGTGACGGCCGGCAGCAGCTTTTCATGCACCGCCAGGGCTGCCGCAATGTGCATGGCGGTGGGGAAGCAGTCGTTGGAGCTCTGCGAGCGGTTGACGTGGTCATTGGGATGTACTGGCGCCTTGCCGCCACGGCCTTTGCCGGCCAGTTCGTTGGCGCGCCCGGCGATCACCTCGTTGACGTTCATGTTGCTCTGGGTGCCGCTGCCCGTCTGCCAGACGACGAGCGGGAACTGATCGTCGTGCTGGCCATCCAGCACTTCATCGGCGGCCTGTTCGATCAGCCGGGCGATGTCGGCCGGCAGGTCGCCATTGCGGTCGTTGACGCGCGCAGCGGCCTTCTTGATCAGTGCCAGGGCGTGCAATACCGCGAGGGGCATGCGTTCCTTGCCAATGGCGAAGTTGATCAGCGAACGCTGGGTCTGCGCACCCCAGTAGGCGTCCTCCGGAACTTCGACCGGGCCCAGGCTGTCTGTCTCGATACGGCTCATTCTGTACTCACTCCTGTGTAGTTCGAAATCGCAGTTTAGGCCCTGATTCGACCGAGCGGTTCCGTCGCTCGTCGTGCCACTTGAGCACTTCGCCACCACGGCGCAGAATGCTCTACCCTGAGGTGCCCGCCACCCTCTCTTTGAAGGAAATGCAATGACCCGTCTCCGTGTCCTTTGTGCTGCCGTTGCCCTGGCTTGCGCCAGCGGCCAGGTACTCGCTGCCACCGCCAGCCACAACGCTGCTGCCGAGAAATTCCTGACCCTGGCCAACGCCGACAAGCTGGGCACCCCGGTGTACATGCAAGTGCAGCAGATGTTCGCCCAGCGTTTCGCCCAGACCAAAGCCCCGTCCGCCAAGCAGCCCGTACTGGAAAGCTACCAGGCCAAGGCCAATGCCGCGCTGGACAACGCCATCGGCTGGAAAAAGCTGAAGCCGAAGATGGTCGACCTGTACACCCGCACCTTCACCGAGCAGGAGCTGAAGGACCTGGTGAAGTTCTACGAATCGCCGCTGGGCAAGAAAGTGCTGCGTGAAATGCCCAAGGTCACTCAGCAGTCGGCGCAGCTGACCCAGCAGAGCCTGGAGCCAGCAGTACCGGTGGTGAACAAGCTGCTGGAAGACATGACCAAAGAACTGGACCCGAACGCAGGCAAGGCCGCCGCCCCAGCGAAGAAGTGAGTACGCCGCAATGACCATGCAACAACGAATCGAACAGCAACTGGCCGCCCTGGCGCCGCAACATCTGGAAGTGCTCAACGAAAGTCACATGCACAGTCGTGGTCAGGAGACCCACTACAAGGCGGTGATCGTCAGCGAGCAGTTTGCCGGGTTGAACAGCGTCAAGCGCCACCAGAAGGTGTACGCCACCATGGGTGAGCTGATGGGCGAGATCCACGCCCTGGCCATCCATACCTACACCGCCGAAGAGTGGGCCAAGGTCGGCGTTGCACCGGCCTCGCCCGTTTGCGCCGGCGGCGGGCACTGAAACCTTTCTGTTGTTCTGGTAGAATCCTGCAAAATCCGGGGGCCGCTTTGCGGCCCTTTCGCGACACAAGGCCGCTCCCACAGGAACCGCACTAGCCATCGGGTTACGCGGTCCCTGTGGGAGCGGCCTTGTGTCGCGAAAGGGGTGCAAAGCGCCCCCATGCTTTTTCTGTACCTGTCAAACCCGGTCCGCCCCTTACGAGGGCAACCACCTGGAGATTCCGTTACATGTCTCAAGCCATCGTCGTCGCGGCGCTGTACAAGTTCGTCACCCTGGAAGACTACGTCGAGCTGCGCGAGCCGCTGCTCAAGACCATGCTCGACAACAACATCAAAGGCACCCTGCTGCTGGCCCAGGAGGGCATCAACGGTACCGTTTCGGGCACCCGGGAAGGCATTGATGGCCTGCTGGCCTGGTTGCGCGATGACCCACGTCTGGTCGATATCGACCATAAAGAGTCGTACTGCGACGAACAGCCGTTCTACCGCACCAAGGTCAAACTCAAGAAAGAGATCGTCACCCTCGGCGTGCCGGGCGTAGACCCCAACCAGGCCGTTGGCACCTATGTCGAGCCCAAGGACTGGAACGCCCTGATCAGCGACCCGGAAGTGCTGCTGATCGACACCCGCAACGACTACGAAGTGGCCATCGGCACATTCAAGGGCGCCATCGACCCGAAGACCGAAACCTTCCGAGAGTTCCCGGAGTACATCAAGGCCAATTTCGACCCGAGCAAGCACAAGAAGGTCGCCATGTTCTGCACCGGCGGCATCCGTTGCGAAAAGGCCTCCAGCTACATGCTCGGTGAAGGCTTCGAGTCGGTCTATCATCTTAAGGGCGGCATCCTGAAATACTTCGAGGAAGTGCCTCAGGAAGAAAGCCTGTGGGACGGCGACTGCTTCGTCTTCGACAACCGGGTCACGGTGCGCCATGACCTGAGCGAAGGCGAGTACGACCAGTGCCACGCCTGCCGCCACCCGATCAATGCAGAGGAGCGCGCGTCCGAGCACTATTCGCCAGGTGTCAGCTGCCCGCATTGCTGGGACAGCCTGAGCGAGAAGACCCGGCGCAGCGCCATCGACCGGCAGAAGCAGATAGAGCTGGCCAAGGCCCGCAACCTGCCGCACCCGATCGGTTACAACTACAAAGCCGAGGCTTGAAGCATGTCTGCACGCCTGATCTATGTGATGGACCCGATGTGCTCCTGGTGCTGGGGTTTTGCGCCAGTGGCCGCGGCCCTGATCGCCCTGGCGCGTGAGGCAGGCGTGCCCACCCACTTGGTACCGGGCGGGCTGCGCACTGGCGGCAGCGCCCTGGACAGCTCCACTCGCAAGTACATCCTGGAACACTGGCAGGCAGTGGCTGATGCGACCGGCCAGCCGTTCCGCTTCGAGGGGGCCATGCCTGACGGCTTCGTCTACGACACCGAGCCGGCCTGCCGCGCCCTGGTCACGGCCCGCGAGCTGGATGCCGAGCGCGTCTGGCTGCTGCTGGCGTCGATCCAGCGTTCGTTCTACGAGCAGGGCGTCGATGTGACCACCGCGCCGCAGCTGGTCGAGCTAGCCTCGCAGTGTGGCTTCGACCGTGCCGTGTTCGCCGAAACCTTCGCCCGTGCCGATACCCGCGCCGCCACCGCAGCCGACTTCGCCTGGGCCCAGGACCTGGGTATTGCCGGGTTCCCGACCCTGCTGGCCGAGCGCAATGGCCAACTGGCCTTGCTGACCAACGGCTATCAGCCGCTGGAGCGCCTGCAACCCTTGCTCGGCCGCTGGCTGCAGCAGGCCGCCTGTGCTTGATGTGCCTGGGTCACCCGACCCGGTACCGGGCAAGCCATACACTGCGGGCGATCGACTGAGCTGGGCGGAAATCCGCCGCCTGGCCCTGCATCACAAGAAAAACCTCTGGTCCGCGAACCTCATTGCGTTACTGGCGGCGTGTTGCAGTGTGCCCATTCCGCTGCTGCTGCCGCTGCTGGTGGACGAAGTGCTGCTCGGCCACGGCGATGCCGCGCTGAATTGGATGAACCACCTGCTGCCGTCCGGCTGGCAGGTGGCGGCCGGCTACATCGGCCTGATGCTGGCGCTCACCCTGTGCCTGCGCCTGGCTGCGCTGGCGTTCAACGTGATCCAGTCCAAGCTGTTCGCCGGTCTGGCCAAGGATATTGTCTACCGCCTGCGCATCCGCCTGATCGAGCGACTCAAGCGTATTTCGCTGAAGGAATACGAAAGCCTGGGCAGCGGTACGGTGACCACCCACCTGGTCACCGACCTGGACACCCTGGACAAGTTCGTTGGCGAAACCCTAAGCCGCTTCCTGGTGGCCATGCTGACCTTGACCGGCACCGCGGCCATCCTGATCTGGATGCACTGGCAGCTGGCCTTGCTGATCTTGCTGTTCAACCCGCTGGTGATCTACTTCACCGTGCAGTTGGGCAAGCGCGTCAAACACCTGAAAAAGCTCGAAAACGACAGCACCGCGCGCTTTACCCAGGCGCTGGCGGAAACCCTAGATGCCATCCAGGAAATCCGCGCCGGCAACCGCCAGGGCTACTTCCTTGGCCGCCTGGGCCTGCGTGCCCGCGAAGTGCGCGATTACGCCGTGGACTCGCAATGGAAAAGCGATGCCAGTGGCCGTGCCAGCGGCCTGCTGTTCCAGTTCGGCATCGACATCTTCCGCGCGGCGGCCATGCTGACCGTGCTGTTTTCCGACCTGTCGATCGGCCAGATGCTGGCGGTGTTCAGCTACCTGTGGTTCATGATCGGTCCGGTGGAGCAACTGCTTAATCTGCAATATGCGTACTACGCCGCAGGCGGTGCGCTGAGCCGCCTCAACGAGCTGCTGGCGCGTGCCGACGAGCCGCAATACCCAGCCGCCAGCGACCCGTTCGCCGGGCGCGAAACGGTGGGCATTGAAGTGCGCGACCTGCGCTTTGCCTATGCCGACGAGCCGGTACTCGAGCACCTCGACCTGTCCATCGCTGCGGGTGAGAAGGTGGCGATTGTCGGTGCCAGCGGCGGCGGCAAGAGCACGTTGGTGCAGCTATTGCTGGGCCTTTATAGCGCCCAGGCCGGGACCATCCGCTTTGGCGGGGCCAGCCTGCAGGAAATCGGCCTGGAAACCCTGCGCGAGAACGTCGCGGTGGTGTTGCAGCACCCGTCGCTGTTCAACGACAGCGTGCGTGCCAACCTGACCATGGGCCGTGACTGCAGCGATGATGCGTGCTGGCAGGCGCTGCGCATCGCCCAGCTGGATGCCACCATCGCCGCCTTGCCGCAGGGCCTGGACAGTGTGGTGGGGCGTTCAGGTGTGCGCTTGTCCGGTGGCCAGCGCCAGCGCCTGGCCATTGCCCGCATGGTGCTGGCTGAGCCCAAGGTGGTGATCCTCGACGAGGCCACCTCAGCCCTGGATGCTGCAACCGAGTACAACCTGCATCAGGCCTTGGCGCGCTTTCTCAGCGGCCGCACCACGCTGATCATCGCCCACCGGTTGTCAGCGGTGAAACAGGCCGACCGAGTGCTGGTGTTCGATGGCGGGCACGTGGCCGAAGACGGCGACCATCAGCAACTGATTGCCGAGGGTGGGTTATATGCCAAGCTTTATGGGCACCTGCAGCAGAGCTGATTATCTGGTTGCCTTCACCGTACTTGTGGAAGCAACCGTCTTGCTCAATTTCTAAAAGCTGGTGCGATCCCTGTGGGAGCGGGCTTGCCCGCGAACACGGGCGAAGCCCGTGCCATCCACCGCGGTGTCTTCTTCGCGGGTAAACCCGCTCCTGCAATGGCCAGCGCATACGCTGCATAAATCCCCCCGATTCCTTGTCATAAAAATCCCCTCCACAGCAATGGCAAATGGCCTACGCTGTGCTTGTCTGGGTCGATTTACGCCTTATCTGCTCTGTGACAGGGACTCCATGAAGGGAAATCGCACACTCGAAGCGCCAAAGTTGCTCGGCATCACATGGCCTTTCATCGCCGTAGTGGTCCTTCAGGTGGCGTTGGGCAGCCTCAGCCTTTACACGCTCTCGGCCGTGCGCGCCTATGTCGCGGGCGAAAGCCTGTGGTCCAAGGCGCAGAAAGATGCCATCTACTACCTCAGTCTATACAGCGAGACGCGTGACGACAGCACCTACCAACGTTATCGCCAGGCCATTACCGTGCCTCAGGGTGACCAGCGCCTGCGCGAGGTGCTCGACCTCCCCAACCCTGATCTGGACGCCGCGCGACAGGCGGTACTGCAAGGTGGCAACCACCCTGACGATGTCACGCGTATCATCTGGTTCTATCGCAACTTCCGCCATGTCAGCTATATGCAGACAGCCATCGATTACTGGGACATTGGCGACGACTATCTGGCCAAGCTGGATGTACTGGCCGGTGAAATGCGCCAGCGTTTTGCCAGTGGCCCGGTGGATGCAGACACTGTCAGCGAGTGGAAGGCCCGTATTGTCGCCATCAACGAAGGCGTGACCCCGGCGGCCAAGGCCTTCAGTGATGCCTTGGGCGAGGGCTCGCGCGTCGTGCTGCGGGTGCTGCTGATCACCAACCTGCTGACCGCGATGTTCCTGATTGCGATTGCCTGGGGCCGCTCCAGCAAGCTGTTGGCCCAGCGCCAGGCCTTTGCCAGCGCCCTGCAGCAAGAAAAAGAGCGTGCGCAGATTACCCTGCAGGCCATCGGTGATGCGGTGATCACCACCGATGTCGAGGGCAATATCGGCTATATGAACCCGGCCGCCGAACAATTGACCCACTGGCAATCCGGCCAGGCCCAGGGCCTGCCACTGTCGGCGCTGTTCAGCCTGGTGGATGAACACGCCGAGGATGACGGTCGCAGCCTGGTCGAACAGGTGCTCAGCGGCAGCCTCAAGGGCGGCTCCGAGCATGCCCGGCTGATCCAGCGCCTGGACGGCAGTACCGTGTCGATCAACCTGGTAGGCTCGCCGATTGTCAGTGATGGCCAGGTCAGTGGCATCGTGCTGGTGCTGCACGATATGACCCAGGAACGCCAGTACATCGCCAATCTGTCCTGGCAGGCGACCCACGATGCCCTGACCGGTCTGGCCAACCGCCGCGAGTTCGAATACCGCCTGGAGCAGGTGCTCAACGACCTGGCACGCCAGGCTGGGCGGCATTCGCTGATGTTCCTCGACCTCGACCAGTTCAAGCTAGTCAACGACACCTGTGGCCACGCGGCCGGCGATGAGTTGCTGCGACACATCTGTGCTGTGCTGCAATCCGGCCTGCGTGAGGGCGATACGCTGGCGCGGCTGGGTGGCGATGAATTTGGCGTACTGCTGGAAAACTGCCCGCCCGACCAGGCCGAGCGCATTGCCGAACAACTGCGTCAGCTGGTGCAGAGCCTGCACTTCGTATGGAAAGGGCGGCCGTTCGTGACCACGGTCAGCATTGGCCTGGTGCACATGGCCCAGGCCCCCGGCACCCTGGAGGCCTCGCTGCGCGCCGCCGACATGGCCTGCTACATGGCCAAGGAAAAGGGCCGTAACCGGGTGCAGGTGTACCACGCCGACGACAGCGAACTGTCCATGCGGTTTGGCGAAATGGCCTGGATCCAGCGCTTGCATGTGGCCCTGGAAGAAAACCGCTTTTGCCTCTACGCCCAGGAAATCGCCCCGCTTAAAACCTTCGAGGGCCCGGGCCATATCGAAATTCTGTTGCGCCTGCACGACGAAAGCGGCCGCACCATTCTGCCCAGCAGCTTCATCCCGGCGGCCGAGCGCTACGGCCTGATGACCGCACTGGACCGCTGGGTGGTGCGCAATGTGTTCATGGTCATACGCCAGTGCCTGGAAGAAGGGCGAGAAGGGCCGTTGTCGACCTGTGCGATCAACCTGTCGGGGTCCAGCATTGGCGACGACAAGTTCCTTGAATACCTCCAGCGGTTGTTCGTCGAATACGCCATTCCGCCGCGAATGATCTGTTTCGAAATTACCGAAACCAGCGCCATTGCCAACCTGGGCAGCGCCATTCGCTTCATCAACGAGTTGAAAGGGCTGGGTTGCCGTTTCTCGCTTGATGATTTTTGCGCCGGCATGTCGTCGTTTGCCTATCTCAAGCATTTGCCCGTGGACTACCTGAAGATTGACGGGAGTTTCGTCAAGGACATGCTCGACGACCCGGTCAACCGGGCCATGGTCGAGGTCATCAACCATATCGGCCATGTGATGGGTAAACGCACTATTGCCGAGTTCGTCGAAACACCCTTGATCGAGCAGGCCTTGCAGGAAATAGGCGTGGATTACGCCCAGGGCTACCTGATCGAACGCCCCCAGGTGTTCACCTGTGACAGTCTGCAGCGCCAACGGATCGCCGCCCGGCCTCTGTTGCAGCGAGCACCTGGCACGTTTCGCTAGTTGGAAATCACAAGGATCAAGGAGCTGAAAGTGATTGATGCATTCGTTCGTATCGGGCCTTTGATGGACCCCGCCAGTTACCCTCAATGGGCCCAGCAACTGATTGAAGACTGCCGCGAGAGCAAGCGCCGGGTGGTCGAGCATGAGTTTTATGCGCGTCTACGCGATGGCCAACTGAAGCAATCGACCATCCGCCAGTACCTGATCGGTGGCTGGCCGGTGGTGGAACAGTTTTCGTTGTACATGGCGCATAACCTGACCAAGACCCGCTATGGCCGGCATCAGGGCGAGGACATGGCGCGGCGCTGGCTGATGCGCAACATCCGCGTCGAGCTCAACCATGCCGACTACTGGGTGAACTGGTGCCAGGCGCACGGTGTGCACCTGCACGAGTTGCAGGCGCAAGAAGTGCCGCCCGAGCTGAACGGCCTGAACGACTGGTGCTGGCGGGTGTGTGCCACGGAGAACCTGGCCATTTCCATGGCCGCGACCAACTACGCCATCGAGGGCGCCACTGGTGAATGGTCGGCGGTGGTGTGCTCGACCGACACCTACGCGCAGGGGTTCCCTGAAGAAGGGCGCAAGCGGGCGATGAAGTGGCTGAAGATGCATGCCCAGTATGACGATGCGCACCCGTGGGAGGCGCTGGAAATCATCTGTACCCTGGCCGGTGAGAACCCGACCCTGGGCTTGCGGACCGAGCTGCGCAGGGCGATCTGCAAGAGTTACGACTGCATGTTCCTGTTCCTGGAGCGCTGCATGCAGCTGGAAGGGCGCCAGCAAGGCCGCATGCGGCCGGCGTTGGCTGCGGGCTGATCGCTTTCCTGTACCGGCCTCTTCGCGGGCTTGCCCGCTCCCACAGGATCACCGCAACCCTCAAGGATTGCGCCCTGCCTGTGGGAGCGGGCAAGCCCGCGAAGAGGCCGATGCAGGTTTATTGGGCGTTGAACGCCTGCCCGTTCACCCCTGTGCTGTCCGGCCCCATCAGGTACAGGTACACCGGCATGATTTCTTCGGGCAGCGGGTTGTTCTGCGGGTTCTCGCCGGGGTAGGCCTGGGCCCGCATCGCCGTGCGCGTGGCGCCTGGGTTGATGCTGTTGGAACGTACCGGCGCCACGCCTTCCAGTTCATCGGCCAAGGTCTGCATCAGGCCCTCGGTGGCGAACTTCGACACGCCATAGGCGCCCCAGTAAGCCCGGCCCTTGCGCCCGACGCTGCTGCTGGTGAATACCACCGATGCGTCTTCCGACAGCTTCAGCAGCGGCAGCAGGGTGCTGGTGAGCATGAAGGTGGCATTGACGTTGATGTGCATCACGCGCATGAAGTTGTCGCCTGACAGCTGTTCCAGCGGCGTGCGCGGACCGATGATCGACGCGTTGTTGAGCAGGCCGTCAAGACGGCCGAACTGGCCTTCGATCATCGCCGCCAGCTCGTCATACTGGTGTGGCAGGGCGGTTTCCAGGTTGAACGGGATGACCACCGGCTGCGGATGACCGGCAGCTTCGATCTGGTCGTAGACCTCGTTCAGGTTGGCCTCGGTCTTGCCCAGCAGCAGCACGGTGGCACCTAGTGCGGCATAGGCCTTGGCAGCCGCGGCACCAATGCCACGGCCGGCACCGGTAACCAGGATGACCCGGCCTTGCAGCAGGTCGGGGCGGGCGGTGTAGTCGAACATGGTTCTGTCCTTCGAGTTCGTGTGGGCGGCCTGGGGCTATCGTAGGAGCGGGTTTACCCGCGAATGCGTCCGATCAGGCGCCAGTGTTGTCTGGGCTGGCGCATTCGCGGGTGAACCCGCTCCTACAAAGAGGCGGTGCCCGGTCATCGGTCTGGGTTCAGCAGCCGCACAGCGCGCTGTCGATCACTTTGCGCAGTTCCAGCGGGTGGTCCACCACCACGTCGGCACCCCAGTTGTTGGGGTTGTCCTCTGGATGAATATAGCCGTAGCGCACCGCCGCCGTGCGGGTGCCGGCGTCGCGGCCAGACTCGATGTCGCGCAGGTCGTCGCCGACGAACAGTACACTGGCCGGGTCCAGGTTCAGCGTCTTGCAGGCCAGGATCACTGGCTCGGGGTCGGGTTTGCTGTTTTTCACATGGTCCGGGCAGATCAACAGCGCCGAACGCTCGGCCAGGCCCAGTTGCTGCATGATCGGCTCGGCGAAGCGCACCGGCTTGTTGGTGACTACGCCCCACAGCAGGTTGCCTTTCTCGATGTCGGTCAGCAGCTCGGCCATGCCCTCGAACAGCTTGCTGTGCACCGCGCAGTCGCGCTGGTAACGCTCGAGGAACTCCAGGCGCAGGGCCTCGAAGCCGTCAGCCTCCGGGTCCATGGCGAACGCAGTGGCAACCATCGCGCGGGCGCCACCCGAGATCACGCCACGGATCAGGTTGTCGTCAACGGCCGGCAGCCTGCGTTCGGCGAGCATGGCCTGGCAAATGGAGATGAAGTCCGGCGCCGTGTCCAGCAAGGTGCCGTCCATGTCGAAGAGTACTGCTCGCAAACGCATGCTTATTCCTCGCGCAGGGTCTGGATCATGTAGTTGACGTCGACGTCGCTGTTGAGCTTGTAGTGCTTGGTCAGCGGGTTGTAGGTGAGGCCGATGATGTCCTTCACCTGCAGGCCGGCATCGCGGCTCCAGGCGCCCAGCTCGGACGGGCGGATGAACTTCTTGAAGTCATGGGTGCCGCGCGGCAGCATCTTCAGGATGTACTCGGCGCCGACGATGGCCAGCAGGTAGGCCTTGGGGTTGCGGTTGATGGTGGAGAAGAACACCTGGCCACCAGGCTTGACCATGCGGTAACAGGCGCGAATCACCGAAGACGGGTCGGGCACGTGCTCGAGCATTTCCAGGCAGGTGACCACGTCGAACTGTTCAGGCATTTCCTCGGCCAGGGCTTCGGCGGTGATCTGCCGGTATTCGACCTGCACGCCCGACTCCAGCTGGTGCAGCTGGGCCACTGCCAGCGGTGCTTCACCCATGTCGATACCGGTGACCGTGGCACCGCGCAGGGCCATGGCTTCGCTGAGGATGCCGCCACCGCAACCCACGTCCAGCACTCTCTTGCCGGCCAGGCTGGCGCGCTCGTCGATCCAGTTGACGCGCAGCGGGTTGATTTCGTGCAGCGGCTTGAACTCGCTTTCGCGGTCCCACCAGCGGTGGGCCAGCGCTTCGAACTTGGCGATTTCGGCGCGGTCGACGTTGCTCATTGAACAGTCCTCTGAAACTTCGCAAAATTGCGTCGGAGTATACCCGAGCGCTCGGCCCCGAGGGTCGCTATAATCGCCGGCTTTTGATATCCGAATGACGGGGAGAGGCAATGCGCGAGCGACTTTTGGCGGCGGAGAAGGTGACCGCGATCCGCTGGCAGGGCGGCGCCTTGCACCTGCTCGACCAGCGCCTGCTGCCGTCGGAGGAGCGTTGGCTGGCCTGCGACAATGTTGCGCAGGTGGCCGCAGCCATCCGCGACATGGCGGTGCGTGGCGCCTCGGCAATCGGTATTGCCGCAGCTTACGGCCTGGTACTGGCCCTTGAAGAGCGGCTGGCCGAAGGCGGCGATTGGGAAATGGACCTGGAAGACGACTTTCTCACCCTTGCCGAAGCGCGTCCTACCGCCGCCAACTTGTTCTGGGCGCTGAACCGCATGCGCGAGCGCCTGCAGCGCCTGCGGCCGGAAGAAGACGCTCTGGCAGCGCTGGAGGCTGAAGCGGCGGCCATTCACGAGAGCGACCGTGAGGCCAACCTGACCATGGCCCAGCAAGGTATCGAGCTGATCCGACGCCATCAGGGCAATGCCCAGGCCCTGCTCACCTTCGGCAATGCCGGCGCCCTTGCCACTGGCGGCTTTGGCACCGCGCTGGGGGTGATCCGTGCCGGCTACCTGGAAGGCATGGTCGAGCGGGTTTATGCCGGTGAAACTCGCCCTTGGCTGCAGGGCTCCCGTCTGACCGGCTGGGAACTGGCCAACGAGGGCATCCCGGTGACCCTTTGTGCCGACTCTGCGCTGGCCCACCTCATGAAGACCAAAGGCATCACCTGGGTGGTGGTGGGGGCGGACTGCATCGCTGCCAATGGCGACATGGCCGGCAAGATCGGCACCTATCAGCTGGCCGTCAGTGCCATGCACCATGGCGTGCGCTTCATGGTGGTGGCGCCGAGCACCAGCATCGACCTGAACCTGGCCGCGGGCGAGGATATCCCGCTGGAGGAGCGTGACGCCGACGAGTGGCTGGACTTCGGCGGTACCCGGGTGTCGCCGGGTGTCGAGGTATTCAACCCGGTGTTCGATGTGACCCCGGCCGACCTGATTGACGTTATCGTGACCGAACGGGGTGTTGTCGAGCGCCCGGATACCGCCAAACTGGCCCAGTTGATTTGCCGCAAGCGCCTGCACTGATTTTGTATTGCCTCACCGGCCTTTTCGCGGGCTTGCCTGCTCCCGCAGGGATATCGCATGGCCTTAGGGCTGTGGTGAACCTGTGGGAGCGGGCGAGCCCGCGAAGAGGCCGGTGCAGGCAATACAAAAACCAGGTTTCAAACGCGGCTGAGACCAACTGCCACCTCTCCCCACCGCCCCCGCGTTTGTGATAACATCCGGCAGTTTCCAAGACCGCCCATCACGGCGGCCTTCATTGCGCAGATCCATGGCACAACTCATTGATTTGTCGTAAGTCGTCGCACCCTTATGCGCTGCGGCGGCGAGCTTCGTTCGGCCCTTGATGGAGCTGCGAAGTTTCACCAGAAAAAGGAATCAGGCTTCTCATGGGCGAACTGGCCAAAGAAATCCTCCCGGTCAATATCGAAGACGAACTGAGACAGTCTTACCTCGACTACGCGATGAGCGTGATTGTCGGGCGAGCGCTGCCCGATGCGCGTGACGGCTTGAAGCCCGTGCATCGCCGCGTTCTCTATGCGATGAGCGAACTGGGCAACGACTGGAACAAACCGTACAAGAAATCCGCCCGTGTGGTCGGTGACGTGATCGGTAAGTACCACCCGCACGGCGACACTGCGGTCTACGACACCATCGTGCGTATGGCCCAGCCGTTCTCGTTGCGCTACCTGCTGGTCGACGGCCAGGGCAACTTCGGTTCGGTGGACGGCGACAACGCTGCAGCCATGCGATACACCGAAGTGCGCATGACCAAACTGGCCCACGAGCTGCTGGCCGACCTGCACAAGGAAACCGTCGATTGGGTGCCCAACTACGACGGCACCGAGCAGATCCCGGCGGTCATGCCGACGCGTATTCCCAACCTGCTGGTCAACGGTTCCAGCGGTATCGCCGTGGGCATGGCGACCAATATTCCGCCGCATAACCTCGGCGAGGTCATCGATGGCTGCCTGGCGCTCATCGACAACCCGGAAGTCACCATCGATGAGCTGATGCAGCACATCCCTGGCCCGGACTTCCCGACTGCCGGCATCATCAACGGTCGCCAGGGCATCATCGAGGCCTATCGCACCGGCCGTGGCCGTATCTACATGCGCGCCCGCTCCGAGATCGAAGACATCGACAAGGTTGGCGGCCGCCAGCAGATCGTGATCACCGAGCTGCCGTACCAGCTGAACAAGGCGCGCCTGATCGAAAAGATCGCCGAGCTGGTCAAAGAGAAGAAGATCGAAGGCATCACCGAGCTGCGCGACGAGTCCGACAAGGACGGCATGCGCATCGTCATCGAGCTGCGTCGCGGCGAGGTGCCGGAGGTGGTGCTGAACAACCTCTACCAGCAAACCCAGCTGCAGAGCGTGTTCGGCATCAACGTGGTGGCCCTGGTCGACGGCCGTCCGCGGCTGCTGAACCTCAAGGACCTGCTCGAAGCGTTCGTGCGTCACCGCCGTGAAGTGGTGACTCGCCGTACGGTATTCGAGCTGCGCAAGGCCCGTGAACGTGGCCATATCCTTGAAGGCCAGGCGGTCGCGCTGTCCAACATCGACCCGGTCATTGCCCTGATCAAGGCTTCGCCGACGCCGTCCGAAGCCAAGGAAGCCCTGGTTTCCACGCCGTGGGAATCCAGTGCCGTGCAGGTCATGGTCGAGCGCGCCGGCGCCGATTCCTGCCGCCCTGAGGACCTGCCGGAGCAGTACGGCCTGCATGACGGCAAGTACTTCCTGTCGCCGGAACAGGCCCAGGCCATTCTCGACCTGCGCCTGCACCGCCTGACCGGCCTGGAGCACGAGAAGCTGCTGGCCGAGTACCAGGAAATCCTCGAGCAGATCGGCGAGCTGATCCGCATCCTCAGCAGCGCCGAGCGCCTGATGGAAGTGATTCGCGAGGAGCTGGAGGCCATCCGTGCCGAGTACGGCGATGCCCGTCGCACCGAAATCCTCAATGCCAGCCACGACCTCAACTACGGCGACATGATCCCGGAAGAAGAGCGCGTGGTCACCATCTCCCATGGTGGTTATGCCAAGACCCAGCCATTGTCCGCCTACCAGGCCCAGCGCCGCGGTGGCAAAGGCAAGTCGGCGACCGGCGTGAAGGACGAGGACTACATCGAGCACCTGCTGGTCGCCAACAGCCACGCCACCCTGTTGCTGTTCTCCAGCAAGGGCAAGGTGTACTGGAAGAAGACCTACGAAATCCCCGAAGCGTCCCGCGCTGCCCGTGGTCGCCCGCTGGTCAACCTGCTGCCGCTGGAGGAGGGTGAGCGCATCACCGCCATGCTGCAGATCGACCTCGAAGCGCTGCAGCAGAACGCCGACCTCGACGAAGAACTGGAAGAAGCTGATGACACCGTGCTCGAGGGTGAGCTGGTAGAGGCCGAGGAAGTCGACGAAGAAGACGGTGACACCCCGGAGTGGGTTGCAGAGCCGACCGGCGCGTACATCTTCATGGCGACCGCTTCCGGTACCGTCAAGAAGACCCCGCTGGTGCAGTTCGCCCGTCCGCGCTCCAACGGCCTGATCGCCCTGAAGCTGAAAGAAGGCGACACCCTGATTGCCGCGGCCATCACCGATGGTGCCAAGGAAGTCATGATGTTCTCCGACGCTGGCAAGGTCATCCGCTTTGCCGAGAGCGTCGTGCGTGAAATGGGTCGCAACGCCCGTGGTGTACGCGGCATGAAGCTGGGCAAAGGTCAGCAGATCATTTCGATGCTGATCCCGGAGTCCGGCTCGCAGATCCTCACCGCCTCCGAGCGTGGCTTTGGCAAGCGCACCCCGCTGTCCAAGTTCCCACGTCGCGGCCGCGGTGGCCAGGGTGTGATCGCCATGGGTACCAAGGGGCGCAACGGCTTGCTGATCGGTGCTATCCAGGTGCAGGAAGGCGAGGAGATCATGCTGATTTCCGACCAGGGCACGCTGGTTCGCACCCGGGTTGGCGAGGTATCCAGCCTGGGCCGCAACACCCAGGGGGTTACGTTGATCAAGCTGGCGGCCGATGAGACGCTGGTGGGCCTGGAGCGTATCCAGGAGCCGTCCGAGGACGAACTCGATGAGGTGATCGAGACGGACGAGGAGGGTGTCGAGGCTGTAGCGCCAGACAATGAAAATGAAGAAGCAGCGGGTACTGAAGAGGCCCCGCAAGAGTAAGCAAGCGTGAAACCCGAACGGGGCGACCAAGGTCGCCCCGTTTGACTGATAACAGCTGGCAAAGCCCGACCTTGTGGGAGCGGGCATGCCCGCGAAGCAGACACTGCGGTAGATGGCACCGGCTTTGCCGGTGTTCGCGGGCTCGCCCGCTCCCACAGGGTCGCTGCTAACCCATGTGATAGTTTTTGTTCTATTTGGCAGAGCGAGAGTGGATGTGAGCAAACGAGCCTTTAACTTCTGCGCAGGCCCTGCCGCGCTTCCTGACGCTGTCCTGCAGCGCGCACAGGCCGAGATGCTGGACTGGCGTGGTAAGGGCTTGTCGGTGATGGAAATGAGCCATCGCAGCGACGATTACGTGGCCATCGCCGAAAAGGCCGAGCAGGACCTGCGTGACCTGCTGTCCGTCCCCTCCAACTACAAGGTGCTGTTCCTGCAAGGGGGCGCCAGCCAGCAGTTTGCTGAAATCCCGCTGAACCTGCTGCCGGAAAACGGCACTGCCGACTACATCGAAACCGGCATCTGGTCGAAGAAGGCCATCGAGGAAGCGCGCCGTTTCGGCAACGTCAACGTCGCCGCCACTGCCAAGCCTTACGACTACCTGGCCATCCCAGGCCAGAACGAGTGGAACCTGACCGAAAACGCTGCCTACGTGCACTATGCGTCCAACGAGACCATCGGTGGCCTGCAGTTTGACTGGGTGCCGCAGACCGGTGACGTGCCGTTGGTGGTCGATATGTCGTCCGACATCCTCTCGCGCCCGATCGATGTGTCGCAGTACGGCCTGATCTACGCCGGCGCGCAGAAGAATATCGGCCCAAGCGGCCTGGTGGTGGTGATCGTGCGCGAAGACCTGTTGGGCCATGCCCGCAGCAGTTGCCCGACCATGCTCGATTACAAGGTTTCGGCTGACAACGGGTCGATGTACAACACCCCGGCCACCTACTCCTGGTACCTCTCGGGCCTGGTCTTCGAGTGGCTGAAGGAGCAGGGCGGCGTTGATGCCATGGAGCAGCGCAACCGTGCCAAGAAAGACCGCCTTTACGGCTTCATCGACCGCAGCGAGTTCTATACCAACCCGATCAGCGTCAACGCCCGTTCGTGGATGAACGTGCCGTTCCGCCTGGCTGACGAGCGCCTGGACAAGGCCTTCCTCGCTGGCGCCGACGCGCGTGGCCTGCTCAACCTCAAGGGCCACCGTTCGGTTGGCGGCATGCGTGCCTCCATCTACAACGCCCTGGGCCTGGAAGCGGTAGAAGCGCTGGTAGGCTACATGGCTGAATTCGAGAAGGAGCATGGCTGATATGTCCGAACAGGAGCTCAAGGCGCTGCGCGTGCGCATCGACAGCCTCGACGAGAAAATCCTCGAGCTGATCAGCGACCGCGCCCGCTGCGCCGAAGAAGTAGCCCGGGTCAAGACTGCCTCGCTCAAGGAAGGCGAGAAGCCGGTGTTCTACCGTCCCGAGCGTGAAGCTGCGGTGCTCAAGCGCGTGATGGAGCGCAACAAGGGGCCGCTGGGCAACGAAGAGATGGCGCGGCTGTTCCGCGAAATCATGTCGTCGTGCCTGGCCCTGGAAGAACCGCTGAAAATCGCCTACCTCGGCCCAGAAGGCACCTTCACCCAGGCGGCGGCCATGAAGCACTTCGGTCACGCGGTGATCAGTCGCCCGATGGCGGCCATCGACGAAGTGTTCCGTGAGGTGGCGGCCGGTGCCGTCAACTTCGGTGTGGTGCCGGTGGAAAACTCCACTGAAGGTGCGGTCAGCCACACCCTGGACAGCTTCCTCGAGCATGACATGGTGATTTGCGGTGAGGTCGAGCTGCGTATTCACCACCACCTGCTGGTGGGCGAGAACACCAAGACCGACAGCATCACCCGCATCTACTCCCACGCCCAGTCGCTGGCCCAGTGCCGCAAGTGGCTGGACGCGCACTATCCGAACGTGGAGCGCGTAGCCGTATCGAGCAATGCCGAAGCGGCCAAGCGGGTCAAGGGCGAGTGGAATTCGGCGGCGATCGCCGGTGACATGGCGGCCAACCTGTACGGCCTGACCCGTCTGGCCGAGAAGATCGAAGATCGCCCGGACAACTCCACGCGCTTCCTGATGATCGGCAACCAGGAAGTACCGCCGACCGGCGACGACAAGACCTCGATCATCGTTTCGATGAGCAACAAGCCAGGTGCCTTGCATGAGTTGCTGGTGCCGTTCTATCAGAACGGCATCGACCTGACCCGTATCGAGACCCGCCCGTCGCGCAGCGGCAAGTGGACCTACGTGTTCTTCATCGACTTCGTCGGCCACCACCGCGACCCGCTGATCAAGGCGGTGCTCGAGCAGATCAGCCAGGAGGCTGTGGCGCTGAAGGTGCTGGGCTCTTATCCGAAGGCGGTGCTTTGATTCAGGGGCCTTGGGGCTGCCTTGCAGCCCTTCGCGGGCATGCCCGCTCCCACAGTGAGCATGTGATGCCGATCTCTGCGGGAGCGGCCGAGCCCGCGAAGGGCCGCGCCGCGGCCCCAATGGCCCTCACAGGCTACCTAGATTTCTGAACAGGGTTCGCACCAGTGGTAAATGCAGCAAAAACCAAACCCGCGCCCATCATCGACCGCCTGGTCGTGGTCGGCCTGGGCCTGATCGGCGGCTCGTTCGCCAAGGGCCTGCGTGAAAGCGGCCTGTGCCGCGAAGTGGTCGGTGTCGACCTGGATGCCCTCTCGCGCAAGCAGGCTGTGGCCTTGGGGGTGGTCGACCGCTGCGAAGAAGATCTCGCCGCCGCTTGTGTGGGCGCCGATGTCATCCAGCTGGCCGTACCGATCCTGGCCATGGAAAAAGTCCTGGCGCGCCTGGCCCTGCTAGACCTGGGTGATGCGATCATCACCGACGTTGGCAGCGCCAAGGGCAACGTCGTGCGTGAGGCGCGTGCCGTCTTCGGTGCACGCCTGCCGCGCTTCGTCCCGGGCCACCCCATCGCCGGGTCCGAGCAGAGCGGGGTAGAGGCGTCCAATGCCACCTTGTTCCGCCGGCACAAGGTCATCCTCACGCCGCTGGCCGAAACCGACCCCGCCGCGCTGGCCATGGTTGACCGCCTGTGGCGTGCGCTGGATGCCGATGTGGAGCACATGTCGGTCGAGCGCCATGACGAAGTACTGGCCGCCACCAGCCATCTGCCACACCTGCTGGCCTTTGGCCTGGTCGACTCGCTGGCCAAACGCAATGAAAACCTCGAGATCTTCCGGTACGCTGCGGGTGGATTCCGCGATTTCACAAGAATCGCCGGCAGCGACCCGACCATGTGGCATGACATCTTCCTCGCCAACCGCGACGCTGTCCTGCGCACACTTGATACATATCGCAGCGATCTCGACGCCTTGCGCGACGCGATCGCTGAAGGGGATGGGCACCAGCTGCTGGGTGTATTCACCCGCGCACGGGCTGCCCGCGAGCATTTCAGTAAAATCCTGGCCCGCCGGGCCTATGTGGACGCTATGAACGCCAACGATCTGATTTTCCAGGCCCAACCGGGTGGCCGCCTGAACGGGCGGATCCGTGTACCGGGCGACAAGTCGATTTCCCATCGCTCGATCATGCTCGGCTCGCTGGCCGAAGGTACTACCGAGGTCGAAGGCTTCCTCGAAGGCGAAGACGCGCTGGCGACCCTGCAGGCATTCCGTGATATGGGTGTGGTCATCGAAGGCCCCAACCACGGTCGTGTGACCATTCACGGCGTGGGGCTGCATGGCCTCAAGCCGCCACCAGGGCCGCTGTACGTGGGTAACTCCGGTACCTCGATGCGCCTGCTGTCGGGCCTGTTGGCCGGTCAGTCGTTCGATGTGACCATGACCGGCGACGCCTCGCTGTCCAAGCGCCCGATGAACCGTGTGGCCAACCCGCTGCGCGAAATGGGTGCTGTGGTCGAGACCGGACCGGACGGCCGCCCGCCGCTGACCATCCGTGGTGGCCACAAGCTCAAAGGGCTGACCTACACGCTGCCGATGGCTAGCGCCCAGGTCAAATCCTGCCTGCTGCTGGCCGGCCTGTACGCCGAAGGCAAGACCACTGTCACCGAGCCTGCGCCTACCCGTGACCACACCGAGCGGATGCTGCGCGGTTTTGGCTACTCGGTCGACAGCAATGGTCCGGTGGCCTCGCTGCAGTCCGGTGGCAAGCTGACCGCTACCCGGATCGAAGTGCCGGCTGACATTTCCTCGGCAGCGTTCTTCCTGGTGGCAGCCTCTATCGCTGAAGGCTCCGAGCTGGTGCTGGAGCATGTCGGCATCAACCCGACCCGTACCGGCGTGATCGACATCCTGCGCCTGATGGGCGGCGACATCACCCTGGAAAACCAGCGTGAGGTGGGCGGCGAGCCTGTGGCCGACCTGCGTGTGCGCGGTGCCAAGCTGAAGGGTATCGACATTCCTGAAGCATTGGTGCCGCTGGCCATCGACGAATTCCCGGTATTGTTCGTGGCGGCTGCCTGCGCTGAAGGGCGTACCGTGCTGCGTGGCGCCGAAGAGCTGCGGGTCAAGGAGTCCGACCGCATCCAGGTGATGGCCGATGGCCTGATCACCTTGGGCATCAAGTGCGAGCCGACCCCGGACGGCATCATCATCGACGGCGGCCAGTTGGGCGGCGGCGAAGTGCATGGGCATGGTGATCACCGCATCGCCATGGCCTTCAGTGTGGCCTCGCTGCGCGCCAGTGCACCGATTCGCATTCACGACTGCGCCAACGTCGCCACCTCGTTCCCCAACTTCCTGGCGCTGTGTGCCGAAGTGGGTATTCGCGTGGCAGAAGAGGGCAAGTCGTGAATTCGCTGGCACCGGTTATTACCATCGACGGGCCAAGCGGCTCGGGCAAGGGCACTGTCGCCGGGCTGATGGCCCGCGAGCTGGGCTGGAAGCTGCTGGACTCCGGCGCGCTGTATCGCTTGCTGGCATTCAATGCGAGCAACCACGGCGTCGACCTGACCAACGAAGAGCTGCTGACCAAGCTTGCCGCTCATCTGGATGTGCAGTTCATCGCTGCCGAGCCCGGTAAGCTGCAGCAGATCATCCTTGAGGGTGAGGACGTCAGCAACGTCATCCGTACCGAAACCGTCGGTGCCGGTGCATCGATGGTGGCGTCGCTGCCGGCGGTGCGTGATGCGCTGCTGGTGCGTCAGCGTGAGTTCCGCGAAGTGCCGGGGCTGATTGCTGACGGGCGCGACATGGGTACCGTGGTGTTCCCGGACGCGCCATTGAAGGTCTTCCTCACCGCCAGCGCGGAGGAGCGCGCACGTCGCCGCTACCTGCAGTTGAAGGGCAAGGGTGAAGATGTTAGTCTGTCGAGTCTGCTGGATGAGATTCGTGCACGTGATGAACGTGACACCCAACGTGCAGTGGCCCCGCTGAAACCAGCGGCCGATGCCATTCAGTTGGACTCTACCGAGTTGTCCATCGAGCAGGTGTTGCAACGTATCAGAAGCGAGATCGCCCAGCGCGACCTTATCTGATAGCCAGGAAAGCAGGCAGGGGCACCAGTCAACGTCCTGCCGGCTTTCCTTTACTTAAAACGAACCCACATTGTCTGGAATGTGGTTATGGGCGTTTGTTTCGCCCGAATCTACAGGAATTAAAATGAGCGAAAGCTTTGCAGAACTCTTTGAAGAAAGCCTGAAAACCCTCAATCTTCAGCCGGGTGCGATCATCACCGGTATCGTTGTCGACATCGACGGCGACTGGGTTACCGTACACGCTGGCCTGAAGTCCGAGGGCGTCATCCCGCTCGAGCAGTTCTACAACGAAGCTGGCGAGCTGACCATCAAGGTCGGTGACGAAGTTCACGTTGCGCTGGACGCGGTCGAAGACGGCTTTGGCGAAACCAAACTGTCCCGTGAAAAAGCCAAGCGCGCCGAGTGCTGGATTGTTCTGGAAGCAGCTTTCGCCGCCGAAGAAGTGGTCAAGGGCGTTATCAACGGTAAGGTTAAGGGCGGCTTCACTGTCGACGTTAACGGCATCCGTGCGTTCCTGCCGGGCTCCCTGGTTGATGTCCGCCCAGTGCGCGACACCACCCACCTGGAAGGCAAAGAGCTGGAATTCAAGGTCATCAAGCTGGACCAGAAGCGCAACAACGTTGTCGTTTCCCGTCGCAGCGTGCTGGAAGCCGAGAACAGCGCCGAGCGCGAAGCCCTGCTGGAAACCCTGCAGGAAGGCCAGCAAGTCAAAGGTATCGTCAAGAACCTCACCGACTACGGCGCATTCGTGGACCTGGGCGGTATCGACGGCCTGCTGCACATCACCGACATGGCCTGGAAGCGCATCAAGCACCCATCGGAAATCGTTAACGTTGGCGACGAAGTCGACGTACGCGTTCTGAAGTTCGACCGTGAGCGCAACCGCGTTTCGCTGGGTCTGAAGCAGATGGGCGAAGATCCGTGGGTAGCTATCACTGCCCGTTACCCAGAAGGTACTCGCGTACAGGCTCGCGTTACCAACCTGACCGACTACGGCTGCTTCGCTGAGCTGGAAGAAGGCGTTGAAGGTCTGGTACACGTTTCCGAAATGGACTGGACCAACAAGAACATCCACCCGTCGAAAGTCGTTCAGGTTGGCGACGAAGTGGAAGTCATGGTTCTGGACATCGACGAAGAGCGTCGTCGTATCTCCCTGGGCATCAAGCAGTGCAAGTCCAACCCATGGGAAGACTTCTCCGGCCAGTTCAACAAGGGTGACAAGATCACCGGTACCATCAAGTCGATCACCGACTTCGGTATCTTCATTGGCCTGGACGGCGGCATCGACGGCCTGGTTCACCTGTCCGACATCTCCTGGAACGAAACCGGCGAAGAAGCCGTACGTCGTTTCAAGAAGGGCGACGAGCTGGAAACCGTCATCCTGTCGGTCGACCCAGAGCGCGAGCGCATCTCCCTGGGCATCAAGCAGCTGGAAGACGATCCGTTCTCCAACTTCGTTGCTGTCAATGACAAGGGCGCTATCGTCAAGGGCATCGTGAAAGAAGTTGACGCCAAAGGCGCCATCGTCACCCTGGCCGACGACATCGAAGCCACTCTGAAAGCTTCCGAAATCAGCCGTGACCGCGTTGAAGACGCGCGTAACGTTCTGAAGGAAGGCGAAGAGATCGAAGCCAAGATCATCAGCGTTGACCGCAAGTCCCGCGTTATCAGCCTGTCGATCAAATCGAAAGACGACGCTGAAGAGCGCGAAGCTATCCAGAGCCTGAAAAACGCTCCGGAAGCTGCTGCCGACACCACCATGGCTGCGCTGCTGCGCGAAGCAATGGCCAAGCAGAACTGAGTTCTGTTTGATCGGTAAAAAGGGCGACCCTCGGGTCGCCCTTTTTTTATGCCTGCAATCAAGCGGCGCGGCGGTTATCACCGCTGGACCACGCCAGCTTCAGGCTGGCACAACCCAGTGTACGGTGGATGACACCGGCATCGCCGGTGTTCGCGGGTAAACCCGCGCCTGCGCCGATGGCGCCGGACCACGCTAACTTCAGGCTGACACCCTCCATTGTAGGAGCGGGTTCACCCGCGAATCAGGCGCCACGGTGGATGGCACCGGCATCGCCGGTGTTCGCGGGTAAACCCGCGCCTACGCCGATGGCGCCGGACCACACTAACTTCAGGCTGACACCCCCCCATTGTAGGAGCGGGTTCACCCGCGAATCAGGCGCCACGGT
>NZ_JBICII010000014.1:0-2481 GCF_043101865.1 Pseudomonas sp. zjy_15 | reverse complement strand
GCCTGCGCATCCTGCCCGGTCAGGTGCACAGCACGCATCAAAGCGTCAAACGGAAGCTGGCCATCGAGCAGGCTCTTGAAAACCTGGGTGTTGACGAACAGACCGATCAGGCGCTCGGCCTCGGCTCGGTTGCGGTTGGCATTAGGCACGCCGACCCGGATGTCGGCCTGACCGCTGTAGCGATGCAGCAAAACCTGGAAGCTGGCCAGCAGTACCGTGAACAACGACACATCCTGTTGCCGGGCCAACTGCCGCAGACCATCGCGCAGCGCTGCCGGCAGGTGCAAGCCCAGGCTTGCGCCGCGGAAGCTTTGGGCAGCCGGGCGCAGGCGGTCCAGCGGCAGCGCCAACACGGCCTGTTCGCTACCGAGTTGCGCTTGCCAGTAGGCCAGCTGCCGCTCACGCTCGCCGGCCTCCAGCCATTGGCGCTGCCACATGCCGTAGTCGGCATACTGGATCGACAATTCGGGCAACTGCGCCACCGTGCCCTGTCGGGCCGCCTGGTAGAGCGCCAGCAGTTCCTCGACCAGCACACCCATCGACCAGCCATCGGTGATGATGTGGTGCAAGGTCAGCACCAGCACATGATCGTCACTGGCCAATTGCAAAAGGCAGGCGCGAATCAACGGTTGCGTCGTGAGGTCGAACGGGAGCATGGCCTGTTCGTTTACGCATGCCTCGATGGCCTGCGCCGGGCTGGCCTCGGCCGCCTCACGACGCTGCAATGCAAAGGCCAGTTCTTGTGGCGTCAGAATGCGCTGCCAGGCCTGACCATCCTCCTCGACGAAGCGGGTACGCAAGCTTGCCTGGCGCGCGATCAGCTCCTGCAATGCCTGTTCTATGGCCGCCCCATCGAACTCACCCTTGAGCCGCAGCGCCGTGCAGATGTTGTAGGCCGCCGATTGTGGTTCGAGCAGCCACAAGAACCACTGGCGCTGCTGTGCGTGGGAAAGCGGTAGCAAGCCGCTTTCGCGTGCGGGCACGATCGGCAGGCGGGCGACGTTGACACCTGCCTGGCGCAGTTTGCTGAACAGTTGCTGGCGCTTGTTGCTGTCCAGCCCCTGGATGCGTTCGATCAGTTCCTGGGAACGTGAGGGATCAGGCTTGAGCATTGTTTTCCTCCAGTTCATCGAGCGCGTCGAAGATCAGGTCGAGTTCGTCGGTAGATGCCTGCCCATTCGCGGTGACCTTGAGGTAGGCCGCCAGATCCGCGAACGTGCGCAATCCTTGGAATTCCTTGATCGGCAGTTCGATGCCGAATGTGCTGCGGATGCGCGACAGCAACATCACCACCAGCAGCGAGTGGCCACCGAGTTCGAAGAAATCGTCGTCCAGGCCCACCTCGGGTACCCCGAGCACCTCGCACCACAGCTCAGCCAGCAGGCATTCCTCCTCATCGACCGGTGGCCGGTGGGCGGCGCGCCCTTGGCGCCGTTCGATGTCCGGCAGGGCCTTGCGGTCGAGCTTGCCGTTGGGACTCAGCGGCAAATGTTCGAGCAGCAGCACATAGGTGGGCACCATGTAGTCGGGCAGCAGCGTCCCCAGGCGGGCCTTGAGCACCTCGCGCAGAGAGGCCTGTACTGCCTCGTCGGTTGCATCGAGGCCCTCAGCGGGCACCACATAGGCGGCCAGTTGCACGTCGGCACCAGTACCAACCGCCAGCACGGCCGCTTCGCGCACTTCGCTCTGCTCCAACAGGCGCGCTTCGATCTCGCCCAATTCGATACGCAGGCCACGGATCTTCACCTGGTGATCCATACGCCCCATGTACTCGATCACGCCATCGGCGCGCTGGCGGGCCAAGTCACCGGTGCGGTACAGCCGCTGGCCGTCACCGAACGGACTGGCGACGAAGCGTTCGGCCGTCAGCCCCGGGCGGCGGTGGTAACCCCGCGCCAGGCCCTCGCCCCCCAGGTACAGCTCGCCCACCACGCCGGCCGGCACGACGGTCAGGTCGTTACCCAGCACATAGGTGCTCAGGTTGGCAATCGGCTGGCCGATCGGCACGCTGTCCAGCCCTTCGTCGCGGCAGCGCCAGTGGGTGACGTCGATGGCCGCTTCGGTCGGGCCATACAAGTTGTACAGGCCGGCCTGTGGCAGCTTGGCGAACACCTGTCGCTGGGCATCCACCTGCAACGCCTCGCCACTGCAGACGATGCGCCTGAGGCTGGTGCAACTGGCCACACCTGGGTCTTGCAGGAACACCTGCAGCATCGACGGCACGAAGTGCAGCGTGCTGACCTGCTCACGCTCGATCAACGCTACCAGCCGCGCCGGGTCGCGGTGATCGCCCGGTGCGGCCACCACCAGGCGGGCACCGAACATCAGCGGCCAGAAGAACTCCCACACCGACACGTCGAAGCTGAACGGGGTCTTCTGCAGCACCGTGTCGCTGGCATCCAGGCCGTAGGCCTGCTGCATCCAGCACAAACGGTTGGTCAGCGCCTTGTGGCGGTTGCCGGCACCCTTGGGCTTGCCGGT